>CAZANL010000554.1:0-3820 GCA_964486115.1 uncultured Planctomycetota bacterium | reverse complement strand
AGGTCTTGCTGACCTGACGGAAGCCCCGCTTGACCAGGCGCTGGTGGAAATCGGCATTGTGAGCGGCACCATAGAACAAAGCCATCTTGCCGTTCTTCAGCTTTGCCAGTTCACGGTCGAAGACCTGCATCGCCTTCTTGTTCCGCTCGACCACGATCACCCGCTGCATCTCACCGGACATCATCTTGGTCGCGCCGGTCATCTGCTGAGCGAAACGCAGCTTCAGGTTGTTGCGCATCTGCGGGTTGCCTTCCATCATCTTCTTCATGAAGCCGGAAGCCATCTTGAGCATCGGGCCCAAGCTCTTCATCATCTCGGGGCTGAACAGCCCGCCGCCCGGCATCACCTTCGACATGTCGCCGCCGGAGACTTTTTGCAGCTCATCGAAGGTCATGTCGGCATGCACGAAGTTCTTCGACTTGTAGTCGATCCCGTCCTTCTGAAAAGAGAGGCCGAGCAACTCGCCCATCATCTTCTGCATCTCGCCCAGACCCTTGGCCGATTCGGACGGCTTGATCTTCTTCTTGCCGGGCTTGACCAGCTCGTAGAGCACGACATCGTGACCGTCCAGATCGCTCTGAACCGACTCGTAGTAGGCCATGTCGGCGATGTGGACCACACCATAGAGGGTGATCGTCACGTCGGAGGTGTCCGACTTGTAGGTGGCGTAAGCGATCTGAAGAGCGCCCGTGCCGGGCTTCTCGCCGGCCTGGAAACGGATGAACTTCGTGACGTCTTCGGCGAACAATGGGGCAACTGCGCCGGTCATCAGCATCAGTGCCACGATCAGGGTGCGGGTCATTCTCATTAGTCCTCTCCTCTCGGGGGTTTGCTTCTTGGAGACCTTGGTACGGGGCAGTCCCGGTGGTGTTGGAAAAACTTTGGGAACTGGGCAATTCGGACAAGCTGGATTCAACCAGAAAGCGGCGGAAATCTGCAGTCGCTCCCAAGTGACGCGCCTCCGATGGCCACAGCCAGCAGGACCATGGTCGCGATTGTCCACCGACCGGCCCACGCCGGATGACGAGGTGAACGCGCTGCGATGACACGGTCCGTTACCAGCGCGTTACTCCCCGGGGGCGGACCACCCCATAGAATTACTATCCGAAGAAACCCTGGAGGAGCACCCGTCATGCGCTGGATGAAAAACAGGATCGGATGTTCGGGCAGCTGGAGTGAGTACGTCATCAGCTCCTGCTGTATCGCACTGCTGGCGTGTTTCGAGCCGGGCCAACTCGCGGCGGACGTGGAGAATCGCGACGCGCGACGAGCCACGGAAGTTTCGGCATGGGTCGCCCAACTCGGACACCGTTCGTGGAGGGTTCGCGAGAAAGCACAGAGAGCGCTGATCGAGGACCACCGGTCGATCACGCGACAGCTGCGCACGCAGCCGAGACATCGGGACCCAGAAGTTCGGCGACGACTTCTCGCTGTCCTCGAAGGGCGGGGCCACCATCTTTGGGCCGCGCGCACCTACCGCTACTGGACCTGGGCACCCGAGTGTACGACGTCCGTGCACGTGGACACCTGCATCACCTGCGATCGGCTGCGCATGGAAAAATCCGTCGTGACGAGCGCCACGTATTTCAAGCGTCTCGGAGCAAGAGGCTTCTTCCGCCAACTCGAGTCGGAACGCTCGCGCAAGCGCCGTCGAGGCAACTAGCGAGCAAGAGCACGTCCCGGCGATGGCCGACTCCGTTGACACCGGCCTGAGGCTCCGCAGCGCCCGACAACGTCAGGACGCATCCCGCCGGAGATACATCGAGGCCAGGGGACTGGCCGCCTGACGATTCGCCTCGGCGAATCGTCAGACGGCCCTAGCAGACACACGCCCCCAAAACCAGACCCGCCAGTCGGGCCCAGTGCTCGATCTTCTCCAGCTCGTCGTTCGTGGGCCAGCGGTTGCAGGCTCCACGGACCTCCAAGATCTCCCGCGAGCTGTTCAAGACCTCGATCGTCAACCGGCGCTGGTGCCCCAGCGAATCCCGGCGACGCAGCGACCAGATCGAGCTCACCCCCCCCACTGCAGTCATGCAGGTAGAGGTATACACAGTGTCGCAGCGCGCCTCCCTCCTGCGCCAGCTCCTGGCTGGAGAGCAACTCGTGGATCGTCCACACCACACGCTCGGGCCCCTCCGCCCCGGTCAAACGCAGCCCGCGGATGCCGCTGCGGGCCCAGCGGGTGACCGGGCGAGTGAGGTCGCCCAGCGCGCCATGCCAACGTTCCACCTGGCCCAGCAGGCTCTCCACGGTGCGTCCCTTCATGCTCATATTCGGCTGCAGCTCCAGCTTGTCGAACAGATAGTCGACCACCGGCCCGTAGTGCACCGGCAAAAGTCCGGGGCTGCGCAGAAAGAACCGCCAGACCGAAGACCAGAAGAGAGAACGACCCTGAGTGCTGAACGGGTCAGCCGCCCGCGTACCCAGAATCGCTCGAGCCACGGACCGGCTGGCACCCATGTGAACCAGCTGGCCCCAGCGCAACGCGTGCCCGATCGTCAACTCGTTCGGGGCCCCCAGGAAGTGGCGCCCCATCCCACGCGCCATCGCCATGGGCAAGTCAGGCGCCGTCTGCGGACTGCCCCCACACCCCAGATGGCGGTACAAGCTCTGGCAGGCCAGGGCCCTCTCCCACTGGCAATCCCAGAGGCTGAGCAACCAGGCCCGATCCATGAACGCAGGCGGCCGGTACTCGGCAAACAGGTGTGCCGCCAGCGAACCCACCACGCACCTATGGCCGACCGGTCGCCAGCCCTTCGGGTCGCGGATCCAGTCCCAGCTGTGGTAAGCCATCGACAGCAGTGCGGTCGCCAGCTCCGGGCAGTGCTTGCGTCGCCAGCGTCGCGTGATGCCCGCCGCCTGGCAGGCCTGCAAGAGCTTCTGCGCGGCATGGGTGCAGCCGAGCTGCGTGGCCTGAGGGATGAGCGAGTGCATGATGCGAGACAGAACAGGGCATGGGACGGAAGGACCACTTTATTGCCCCTGCACGAGCTCGCGAGACACGTGCGTTCTAACCCAGCAGGCTGACATGGCCGTCCTTGGCCACGATCACGTGGTCGAGCAGCAGAATGCCGAATAGCGCGGACGCGGCCTGCACGCGTTCGGTCAGCTCGAGATCGGCGCCACTCGGCGATGCCTCCCCGCTCGGATGGTTGTGGACCAGGATGATACCGGCCGCCGACTCACGAATCGCCGGGAGCAGGATCTCGCGTGGCTGGACGCTGATGCCCGTCAGCCCCCCTCGCGCAATCTGCTCGATACGGAAGACCTTGTTGCGACAATCGAGTAACACGAGATACAGCCGCTCGTGCGCCAGACCGGCCAGCCGCGGGCGAAAGTACCGAACCACGTCCTCGGTGCGGCAGAATCGAGCCAGTGCATCGAGCGAACCAACCGACCGGCGCCCCAGTTCGAAGGCCGCCTTGAGTCGGCAGGCCCTGGCCGGCCCGACACCCCGTACACAGCGCAGCTCCGACAGGCCGCGCGTGGCGATCTCGGCCAGGCTGCCAAAACGCGCGAGCAGATTGCGGGCCAGACCATGTCCGGAGCCCAGAACCAGGGCAAGCAACTCGACATCGGAGAGGGCATCCTCACCTCCGAAAGCCAGTTTCTCGCGTGGACGCTGCGGCAGTGGCAGATCACGGATCCGTTCCATTGAATTAGCGTACCACGGGCCAAGGACAGTTCTTGACGATCACCGGCTTACACGGAAAATGATCGGGTGACCTACTCCAAGAGCAAGAACCGGTCGCTGATCGACGAGTTCCAGTCGGTCTTCGAAGCTTCGGCCCAGCCCGAGTTCGACATCACCAGTGTGCCG
>CAZANL010000553.1:0-3823 GCA_964486115.1 uncultured Planctomycetota bacterium | reverse complement strand
CGGCCGGTCCTGTTTGCCGATGGGACCTTGCGCCGGATCGAGTCCCGTCTGTATACCGAACTCCTTCGGCCGGTCTCGAGTGCGGGAAAGTTCACCGTCGCGTCCCAGTTGGGTATCAGCGTCGAGCGCAACGGTCTGCTGTCTTTCAAGGCCGCAGATCTGCGGGATGCGTTGAAAGAGGATGCCGCCAGCGTCGAGAAGTTTTTCACGGCCGAGAAGACGGGGTTGGGCGTGCGGCTCGACAAGATGCTCAAGGAGGTCAACCATGTGAAAGATGGTTCGATCACCCACGCCACTGTGACCCGTGATCGAATCGTGGAAGACCTGAACAAGCAGATAGAGCGCATGCAGGATTCGCTAGCCAGCAAATCCGACACCCTGAGGCGTGAATTTGCCAATCTGGAGTTGATCATCAGCCAGACACAGAATGAGCTGTCGAGGCTCAGTTCCCAGTTCGGTTCACTGGGTGGCGGCGGTGGGGGTGGCGGGCTGCTATGATCCGGGGCATCCGTAGGGCAGTGGCCGATGAATAACCAGCAGGCCAGTCGCTACCTGAGAACGCAAGTTCAGACAGCCAGCAAGGAGCAGCTGTTGTTGATGTTGTTCGATGGCGGGGTCCGATTCGCGGAACAAGCCAAGGTGCAGCTCAACGAGGGGCGGTACGAACCGTTCTGCAGACTGCTCGTTCAAGCGGAACGGATAGTCATCGAGTTGATGAGCGTATTGGCTCCCGAGGAGATCGATCCGGTCCTGTACGATAACCTGATGGGTCTGTACAACTTCGTCTATCAGAAGTTGTGTGATGCGAACTTGCAGCGCAGCCTCGAGGCTCTCGAGGAGGCGATCTCGATACTGCAGCATCTCAGGAAAACCTGGGCTGATGCGATTCGAGATCAGAGCACGGGGCTGGAGCTCAAGAACCTCCCTCGACTGAGTTCCCACCCGAACAGCAGCGGTCTGTGCATCGAGGGGTAGACGTGACGCGCGTTCTTGGCTCCTGTCTGGTGTTCGTTGTCTTCGCGACGTGTTGCTGTCGCGCGCCGGTCCGAAAGGGCAGCCCACCGATTCCCGGACAAGCGGCCGACCGACCACACGAGACTAGTTTGCGTCAGCATACATTCTCCACGATTGGCGGTGACCTGGATCCAGAAGTCAGCCCCGACGGGACCCGTCTTTATTACGCCTCGAATCACAACTCGCCCAATTATCAGGTCTTCAGCAAGCGGATCGACGGAAAGGTGTTGACTCAAATTACTTGGGGTAAAGGGTCCCAAAGGCAGCCCCGGGTCTCTCCTGGGGGAAAGTGGCTGGCCTATGCCACCAGCGAGATGGGTAACTGGGACATTCGGTTGCTGGACCTGAGCAAGCCACAGGCCAAGCCACGGCAGCTAGTCGCCACGGCGGATGACGAGTTTGGGGCGGCCTGGTCACCTGACGGAAAATGGCTGTGCTACTGTCGATACAGCCGTTACGCCGGTGACTGGCAGATATGGGTATTGGAGTTGGCGACTGGAAAGCAAATGCGCGTCGGTCCACAGGTCAGCGGGCTGTTTCCTCGTTTTTCACCGGTATCATCTCCCCGCTGGATCTTGTTCCAGCGGTTTCGTGCCCGGAATCCAAGGTGGGCCACTCTATGGTATATGCGGGGAGATGGAACCCAGCCGACGCAGCTGCTGGCTCACCCCGAGTGGGGAGCGATCACACCGGTCTGGGATGCCAGCGGCGAGTGGGTTTTGTTCGCCTCTGTTGCCAAGACCCAGCTGGCCCGCCAGGTGCTCCACGATCATGCGGATGATATCTGGTTGATTCGCAAGGACGGTACGGGGCTCACGCGGTTGACCAGCGATACAGCGGCTGACTGGTCTCCGACGTGGGGTAGCTCGGGGGGTGAAGAGAGGGTTTTCTTCGTTTCTTCACGGAGCGGACGGCCGAACATCTATAGCGTACGCCGTCCTCGCTAGCACCATTCGGGACGGGGTGCATCGTGTTCGTCCACGCAGGCGCTCCTCCACACGCGTTTCGAGGTAGCCGCCCAAATCAAGCCAGCATGTTATCGATGATGTTTGTTTTCATCGATCAACTTGTCTAGCTTTTCCCGCCTTAAACACAGCTGGCCGACCCCGCAAGGTGCGATTCGAGCAGGGTCGACCGGTTGTGATGACTGATAGGATCTGCAGTGAGACTCGCCGAGGCGGGTCTCTAAGTTAGCTGTATTCAGCATTACCTGTCCTCAGCAAACTTAGATTACTCATCGGCCTGGGGCTGCCTGGTCTTTAGCGGAAAGATCGTGAATTTTCTCGCTTCACTCCCGGGGCCCCTGTTTTGGGGGGCAGCTGGCCTATTGAATTTCATTGGGTGAAAAGGTTATGGCCACTCAAGTTCAAGGCGTGGGCTACCGATAACTTATTTAGTAGTCAGTCGTCACGGCGTTCGCCAGGCAGGGCGATAAAGGCGTCGTATGTGGACAAGGATGTCCCGAACCATGTTTCAAGGAGGATCTTCATGGGTCTTCGTATCAATACCAATGTCGCAGCGGTGAATGCGCTGCGCAACCTGAGGAGCGCCGATAGGGCACAGCAAGTTTCTTTGCAACGTCTATCGACTGGGCTTCGCGTCAACAGCGCGGCCGACGATCCCTCGGGCTTGGTTATCTCTGAACAGCTTCGCGCTCAAGTATCTAGTCTCAAACAGGCGGTGGTCAACACCGACAACAGCGCGAACCTGATCGCCACCACAGAGGCGGCGTTGAGCGAAGTCAACACTCTGCTGATTCAAATCCGCGAGTCGTTGATCTTTGCGCTCAATACCGGCGGAACGTCGACGGAGCAGGTCGATGCGGAGCAGGATTCGGTGGATTCGGCGATCTCTGCGATCGACCGGATTGCCGGTACCACGCGCTTCGCTCGTACTTCGCTGCTCAATGGGGCGCAACAGTTCCAGACCAGTTCTGTTGATGCCTCGATCAACAACTTGACCTTACGCAGCGTGTTTTTCGGGACTGGTGTCTCGAGCGTTACGTTTACCAGCACCATTTCGGCGGTGGCATCACACGCAGGTTTGGCGCTGGGTGGATTCGGCTCCAGTTCGGGCACACTCCGGATTGGTGGCTCACTCGGCTCAGAAGACATCTTGATCCGCCCAGGAGATTCGATCAGTGGGGCGATCAATGCGGTTCGTGACTTCACCGGTGTGTTCGCTTCAGGCGGTACGGTGTTCAGTGAAGGATACGGCAGCAGCCAGCATGTCACGGTTGAGGTGGTGACCGGAACGTACGCGGCTGGTACTACTGGCACCGATTTCGGTGCCGACGCTGTTGTGGCGCTGGACGGTACCAATGTGGCAACGGACGGTTTCGACGTGAAGACTCAGGGCAGCTTCCTCAAGGGAGAATTGACCCTGGCTTCGACGGTGACGGCTGGCAGCACGCTGTCCTTCACCGTGCTGAGAAGCGGTATGAACTTCCAGTTGAACTCCGAAGCCGTGGGTCACGACGCCATTCGAGTCGGTATTCCGAGCATCGATTCTTCGGTTCTGGGTCAAGAGGTCCAGGAGAAGGGTGCTTCTGGAGGTTCCTTCGGGGGCTTCCTCAGCTCGTTGGTCACTGGTGGTCCCAATAATCTCCGATCTAGTCCATCCAATGGGCTGGCCATCGTTGACCGCGCGCTGGACCAGATAAATGGGCTAAGAGGGTTCTTGGGAGCGGTGGAACAGCAGAATCTGCAGCCGAATGCCAGATCTCTGCAGGTTGCGATCGAGAATCTGACGGCAAGTGAGTCGTCGATCCGAGATCTCGACTTCGCTGCTGAAGTTGCGGAGTTCACCC
>CAZANL010000552.1:493-3825 GCA_964486115.1 uncultured Planctomycetota bacterium | reverse complement strand
CTCTGGGATTCCAAGGCGGACCTGGGGGCGGTCAAGGCGGAAGTCATCGTCCGCCTGACTGCCTCTGACTCCAAGATGGGCAGCCCGGCCCGTACCGGCTATCTGCCGCTACACAACATCGCGCTCGAGGCGGAGCGCGGCCCATACCTGCAAAACGTCACGCCGACCGGAATCGTCGTGGTCTGGAAGACGGGGCAGCGAACCACGACGATGCTGGAGTTCGACAGTGCCGACGGCGCTTCCGGCGACGTGGTCACCACGCCGGGTATGTCGACGCTGCATGTGGTCGAGCTGACGGGCCTGACGCCTGGCGCATATTACAGCTACAAGGCGTCTGCGAGCGGAGTGCTGGTCGGCAGCTCGAAATTCCGCACCACGCCGGGCCCTGGGGCCCCGTTCACGTTCGTGTCGTTCGGGGACAGCGGTGTTGGCCTCTCCGGCCTGGAGATCTTCGTTCAGGAGGACCTGGCGAAGTTGATGGTCGGGCTGGAGCCCGACCTGATGGTGCACACCGGGGACGTGGTCTACCCCAAGGGCGAGCAGAAGGATTACACGGCCAAGTATTTCACCCCGTACAAGGCCCTCGGCGCCCGCACCGTGGCCTATCCATCTCTGGGGAACCACGACATGAAGGCGGCCGACGGTGCCGCCTACCTGGAGAACTTCTATCTGCCGAAGAACAACCCCAAGAAGAACGAGCGCTACTACTCGTTCGACTACGGGGATGTCCACTTCGTCGCACTTGATTCGGTGGCCGAGCTCGGGCCCGAGACCGAGCAGGGTAAGTGGCTGGATGCCGATCTGGCCAAGACGACCCAGGCCTGGAAGGTCGTCTATTTCCACCACGCGGTTTATTCCAGTGGCCGACACGGGTCCAGTGTCAGTCGGCGGGCGGACCTGGAGCCCACCCTGATCAAGCACGGAGTGGACCTGGTGCTGAACGGACACGATCATCACTATGAACGCACCAAGCCGATGGACGGCGTCGTCTACATCGTCACCGGCGGGGGCGGTGCGCCGCTCTATCCCTACGACGCCCCGTCCAGCTTCACCCACTTCGGTATCAGCGAGTGGCACTTCGTCCACGTGACGGCCTCCGCCAGTAAGCTGGATGTCAAGGCGATCAGTGTGACGGGCAAGACGATCGACAGCTTCACCCTGTCCAAGTAGCGACCGTCGGCTCTTCCAGGCTGGGGGTGTCCCGGGGCTGTTTCTTGGCCTTGGCCCAGACGCGCACGTGCATCGTTTTCGAAGCAGCCGCGCGCGCGGTCGAGCTAATCGAGCAGAGATTTTCCGTCCAGACCCGACAGGATGTCTGTCTTTCCGGGCAGTAGAAAATCGATCACGGTGGGTGTGATATCCCTGCTTGTTCTGGCGGCGCCCAGGTCCCTCTTGGTTGCGCCCTGCTTGACGATGATAAACGTGGTGGTCTGCTCGTTGTCGATCACGTCGTCTTTCCGCAATCCATGAACGCCCTCGAGGTGGATCTGGGGTATGCCGGCGTTGATCTGCTTGTCCGCATCCATTTGTGCGAGTACGGCCAGGCCGGTTCGGCTCTGTTCGAGTTTCCAGCGAGAAGACCCCCCGTGATCGGTGGTGATCAGGATCAGCCATTGCTCGTCGTGGTCTTGTTGTCTTCGCTCGACGTGCTCGAGGAGTGGGCCGATGGCCTTGTCGGCTTGCGCGATTGCGGCTGCGTACTGCGTGACGTCGGGGTCGTGTCCATACACATGGCCCGCGTTGTCTACGTGATGTGTGTAGAACACGACGAGATCCAGGTCTGGGGCGTCGATGTAGCGCCGCGCGGCTTCGATGGCCTTCATCTGCGCCGCATATTCATGGTGCGTTCGGTTGTCATTCGACTTGACCCGGCGGTTGTGTGGGTTGTCAGGGTTGCTGTACGCGGCGATTTTCTTGATCCCGTCCCATGTCCCGCTCGAGACCACAGCCGAGTTGAGCTGGTTCTCTCTCAGGTGATTGAAGACGGTCTTGGCCCGTCCGGCAGCGAGGTTGTTGCCTGACGGGCTCAGGGTCTTTCCGGTGAAAGCGTTGTTCGTGACCCCCGTCCTCTCGTGAGACAGGCCAGAGAAGATCGTGCACCAGGAGGGTGCGCTGATCGGGATGGCGACCTTCGAGACCCACGTGTGACCGTTGTTTTCGCCGAATGCACGGAGGCCTGGAGCATGCCTGAGCAATCCATCCGAACGTAACCCATCGATCGCAATCAGCAATACGCGCCGCTTGCGTGGATTCTGGGAGGTCCGATTTCCGACCTGACCCGAGGCGCAGCCGATCGTGCCGGCCAACAAAATGGACACGCAGAGGGTGGTGGTTTTATTCATCGGGGCGTCCTTGCTTGGCGGAAGGGTGAAAAGAACAACTACCAGGCACGATCTTGGCTGACAACTCTTCTCTCCAGGCTCATCAGCTGCCGAACGGTCACCGTGGTGCCAATCGAACTGTCCCCCGATGAAGCTCGACTGCCGGAGGCCAGATTGCAGGACGTTTCGGTTTTCTGGAGACGAACGGCAGCGGCAAGCAGCTGGAGCGGTTGACCTGCCCGGCCCTTGCATGTGCCTGGGTTGCTCATCAACAGAGGTGCCGGACTGGTTGAAGGCCTTCAGCGATCGGGTGAGAGAGCGTCCCCGTGGCGTTCAGCGGCCTGTGAGTGCGGAGTATGTTAGGTTGTGTGGCATGAGTCCGAGAGTTTCCCGACGCGCTGCCGGCTCTTGCAGCCAGCGGTCGGTGCGTCGCTTGCGCATGCACCCGGACAGACCCCACGGCTGGGGGAGAGTGGGGGGAGCGTGATCCAGTGTTTGTTGAGCCCGGGGGTCACGCTGGTCGTTCAGATCCTGCTGGTCCTGGCCGTTCTGGGCTGCCTGCGGCTGGCTCGCCAGGAGGATGTCAACACGCTCTGCGCGATCTCGCTGGTTGTCGCGCTGGCCGGCTGGATCCTCAGCCTCGGGGGATCGCGGACCGTCTGTCTCGTGGTCGGGGTTCTGGCTGGCGGCGCCAGCCTGCTGCTGGCGCTGCTGGGGGTGCTGGGCCGAGAAGAATCGCGGGGCCGGTCACAGGCCGCGCTGGCAACCGCCCTGGTGCTGGGGCTATTCTTGCTCAACGGGATCCAGATCGCGCGAGAAATGGCCGGCCACCTGGGCGGCATCCCGAGCGTACCTGCGGCCGAGCAGCCTGCCGCCAAGAACCGCACGCTGACCTTCGAGCGGTACAACTGTCGCTTTACCTCGCCCGGCGGACCATGGGCCAAGGTGGAGGGCAGTCAGTTCCACCCACATGCAATCGTGGCGCTGGCGCGGGCCGAGCCGTCCATGGTC
>CAZANL010000552.1:0-483 GCA_964486115.1 uncultured Planctomycetota bacterium | reverse complement strand
GGGAGTGGAGAAAGGCCTGACGACCCGGTCGATTCTCCAGAGTGAGGTGGCTCTGAGGAAAGTCGGTTCGGACAGCGCGGCAACGATCCTCGACCAGCACGCACATCGGCTGAACGAACTGGATGGTGTCCGCTGGCTGACTCAAGCGCAGGTCGGCAGTCGCTGGCTGAGCTACGTTCAGTGGGGGTTCGCTAACCGGGGATTCACGTACCAGTTGGTGATCTGGGGCGATCGCTCGCAGGCCCAGCAGATTCGTCAGGAGTCGGAGAGGCTGTTCGCCCGATTCGGACTCCTGGAGCCGAAGCGTGTGGTTCATGTCGGCGAAGGGCTGCGGTCGTCAGACCGCCTGTCGCAGCGGTTCGGGTACAAGATCGGGCTGGCCGACACCGCATGGGTCGTTCAGCCCGATCCCTCCCAGGGCAACGCTGCGGCCGACTCCTTCGCGCGCTATCTGCAGCGGGGCGCGCTGGTTGTGATGCCCGT
>CAZANL010000551.1:0-3826 GCA_964486115.1 uncultured Planctomycetota bacterium | reverse complement strand
GTAGGAGAAACCTGTGAATCCCAGGCTCGTCATACCTGTTCTGACGCTCGCGCTTGTTCTGACTCTCGCGTTCGCCATTCCGGTGGCCGCAGACACGGTATTGCTCAAGAATGGCGGCAAACTCGAAGGCAAAGTGGTCGATCGGCGAGACGGCAAGATCTTCTTGCAGATGCGGTATGGGAAGACGGCCCTTCAAGAGGAGGATGTCGCCAAGATCCTCCCGGGAAAGACGCTCAACGAGCGCTACCAGGAGTCGCGTGCCAAGCTGCCTTTCACCGATGTCCAGGGACACTGGGAGCTGGCTCAATGGTGCAAGAAGAACAAGCTGCGTAAGCAGTGCGATGCCCAGCTCGAGCACGTCCTGACTGTCATGCCCGACCATGCGGAGGCCCACCGAGCACTGGGCCACATCAAGGTCGGCAAGAAGTGGTTGCCTCGGAGAGTGGCGATGAAGGCGCTGGGGTACCAGTTCCACCAGGGCAAGTGGTACCGTCCGGATCAGCTGCGCGAACTGAGAAAGAAGCAGGCGCTGAGCCAGCGCAGCAAGTGGCTGCAGCAGGCGATCAACCAGTTCGTACGGGCGATGGCGCTGAAGAACGACAAGAACCGCAAAGAGGCGCGCGATGGCCTGGTCGCGCTGGCCAAGAGGGAGGGTGTTCCCCAGCTGGTGGAGGTGGCGGGCAAGCTCTACCAGAGGTATCAGCAGTTCTGGGACCAACATCGCCACGTGAAGGTCGAGGTGCGTGCGACCAATGCTCAGCTCCAGGGGCTCGACCTGATACCGACCTCGATCGCCAGTGGCAATGCAGCGACTGGCACGATCTTCATCGAGGCCCCTCGGCTGACGATGTCGAAGGCCAACTCGACGGTCATCGTGCCGGCCGGAGGCGGCCGCTAGATCAGCTTGGGACGTCTGGGCTGGAGCCTGTGTTTGTTGCTGGCGGTTCTGCCCGCCCTTTCCGCCCAGGCTCAACAGAATCCGGGCCTGGAGCGGGCTGGCTCGCTCGTCGAGTCCTACTTCCGCACCACGTCGGTCAACAAGCGCGAGAGCTTGGCCAAAGAGCTGGCTGCGCAGAAGCTGCCGTTCGCCACTATCGAGAAGCTGGTCGGCACGCCGGTGGTGCCCGCTGCTCGGCTCAGTTCGGGAAACCGTCAGGTCCGGTTCAAGTTTCTCGATAAGGTCCGGACGGGTGAGTACACGCTTTGGGTCCCTCCGGGTTACGATCCGCGCACGCGCTATCCGCTGATCCTGGCACTACATGGAACGGGTGGCAGCGGCCGAAACTACGTTTTGAACTGGAAAGATGGCTTCGGCCAGGACTACCTGATCGCAGCCCCCTCGGCTGCTCCGCAGTACGGCCTCGGCGGGTCGACCTACGCCTACAGGTTGGCGCTGGCGGTGCTGGCCGACCTGCAGCGGATCGCCCACGTCGATACGGACCGGGTCTATGCCGGCGGCACGAGCATGGGGGCGCATTTTGCGTATCAACTGGGTTGTCACCTGGCCGACCGATTTGGAGCGGTCGTGTCGCATGCCGGGTCGGGTCACCGTCTGGTGACCTACAAGTATCACTCCAATTTTCTCAATCTGGGGGTTTACGCGATCAACGGCCGAATGGACCGGGCGATCCCGATCCAGCTGGCTCGCAAGGGGCCTGCTGCACTGCAGAAGCTGGGCTATGACGTCGTCTTCCGCGAACTCGCGGTGGGGCATGGCCACTGTTACGGTGAGGACGCGGGCGTGCGGGACTACTTGGCCAAGCATCGTCGCTCGCGTTACCCGAAGAGGGTGGTCAAGGTGGTGCGCCGGGTTGGCCTGGAGAGCAGGGCCTACTGGATTCGCATTGACAAGCTGAGTCGCAACAAATACCCGATCGGCATGCGGCTCAAGAACCGCAGTGGCCAGGTGGTCGAGGAGTTTGATCTGCACCGGGAGGCATGCAGTGTCGAGGCCCAGGTAACGGGCAACACGGTCACGGTCAAGACACGGCATGTTTCTCGACTCACGCTCTACCTCAATGACGAACTGGTCGATCTGAACAAGTCCGTGAGGATCGTGGTCAACGGTCGAACACGCCATAACAAGCGCTTCGATCGCTCGATCGAGACCCTCCTGGAGGTTTGCGCTGAACGGGAGTCGAGAGATCTGTTGTTCTCGGTTTCCGTGAGGTTGCGTCCCTGATGCCGCTGATCCCTGTCGCAGACCTCGAAGACGAGCGCCTGGCTGGCTTCCGTGACGTGAAGGACGGGGAACTGCTGCGCAGAGGGGGTCTGTTCGTCGTGGAGGGTAAGTTCGCCGTTCGGATGCTGCTCGAGCGCTCACGCTACGCCGTCCGTGCGGTGTTGACGACCGAGGCTACGCTGCCGGCGTTGCTCGATGTGCTCGATATCGGCACCATCGACGTGTTCACGGCCACCGGTCGAACGATGGAGGGGCTGCTAGGATTCCGCTTCCATCATGGCTGTATGGCGCTCGGTGCACGGGCGCCGGCGACGGATGCCTCCCTGTTGCTCGCTGGCGCCGGCCCGCTGGTGTTGCTCGAGGACCTGGTCAGCGCGGACAACGTCGGTGGCATCTTCCGTACGTCGCTGGCGCTGGGAGTCGGGGGTGTATTGCTCTCGCCCAGCTGCTGTGACCCGCTCTACCGCAAGGCCGTGAGGGGATCGATCGGTGCCAGCCTCGTGCTGCCCCACACCCGGTTGGATCCCTGGGTAGACGGTCTCCAGCTGCTTCGGGGTGCGGGCTGGAGGCTGGTGGCCCTGACGCCAGGGGGCCAGGAGGAGCTGACAGCTGCCTGTTCGGCGATCGGCCGGGATGAGCGAATTGCGCTCCTGGTCGGCAACGAGCACCGGGGAGTCACCGAGGAGGCGCTGGCCGCCAGCGATGTTCACTGGCGGATCGCGATGAGCCCTGGGGCGGATTCGCTCAATGTGGTGACGGCCGCCGGGATTGCGCTGTATCAGTTGCGTCGCACTCTGCTTGACAGCTAGAGGGGCCTTTGCTACATTTCCCACCTTTTCCATCCCGGCGACCGCTACCCTTTTTAAGTGCGGTGCCAATTCCAAACTGAGACGCTGATGCGCTGGATCACTTGTAGTCTTCTGTTGCTGGTTCTCGTGCCGGTCGCCGGTGCCGTCGAGACGATGCCGGTCGATCAGGTCAAGGCGGGTATGACCGGCTACGGGCTCTCGGTCTTTCGGGGCACCAAGATCGAGAGGTTTCGCATCACGGTGATCGGCACGCTGCACAAGGCCTTTCCCGGTCAGGATCTGATCCTGGCCCGCTGCAGCCGCTGGAGCAGGAACAGCTTCGACATTGCGCAGACCGGGGTGATTTCTGGCATGAGTGGTAGTCCGATCTACATCGCCGGCAAGCTGATCGGTGCCCTGGCCTACGGTTGGTCGTTCCAGCGGGAGCCGATCTGCGGGATCACGCCGATCGCCAACATGTTGCAGGACATGAAGCGTCCACTGGAAAAAAAGATGGGCCGGCTTGCGCCGCGTAAGGTGGGAGGCGGGTTACTGCGAGCGTGCCGTACGCCGCTGGTGATCTCGGGCGCCTCGTCGCGCGCCATGGCCTATGCTCGGAGGGTGTTTCGCGACTACAACCTGCTACCCGTCAAGGGAGGAGCGGCGGGTCAGGGGATGCGTCCCGCCGAGCTGCGCAAGCTGATCCGACCCGGGGGTGCGCTGGCAGTCCAGCTGGTCGATCAACTCCAACCCGGCCTTCATCCTGACGGGGCGCACTGCGTGGCACTGCTGCGACCAGAGATCTTCCCACTCGTACCGCCATCCAGCCGCAGACCAGTCTCTGCCGCCGTTGCCG
>CAZANL010000550.1:2588-3830 GCA_964486115.1 uncultured Planctomycetota bacterium | reverse complement strand
TGCGGGCGTTGTATGCCGCGGAGGCCTTGCAGGCGATGCGTTCAGCCCGGGGTTCGCACAGCATGCGTCCAGTATTTCTGGCCCTGGCAGTCAGCGCACCCCGGATATCGGCGCTGGCTCGTCTCGATGTGCTGGATCTGGATGTCGAGGGGAGGCGGCTGGTTTTCGGAGGAGGCAACTGGAACAAGAACACCGGCGCGGGATGCCTTGACTCGAAGACTCTGCGGGAGCTGGTGGAGTATGTTGCTGGACGATCACAGGGACCACTGTTTCTGTCGTCGACAGGTTGCCGCCTGGACAAGATCAACTGCTTGAGAAGCTGGAGGGCTGCGTTCTCACTCGGCCTTGTCGATTCGCTGTGGCCCGGGGGCAGCGAGCGGGATATCAAGATCATGTACCTGGTACACCTGAGCTTGATCCAGGACAAGACGGTCAGCCTGCTGGGCGGCCCGAAGACCGTGACCACGGCCGTCAGGGAGGACCGGCGACAGAAGGAAGCGGTGATCGAGGGACTGGTTGATAGGATCCGGCCACTCTGGCTCGAGAAGATGCAGGGCGTTGACCTGCACGCTTTCAGGAAGACCGCCAGGACATGGTGCCTGATGGAGGAGGTGCCGGAGATCTACATCGATCTGCAACTCGGACATGCCAGCCACCGGGGCAAGGAGATCCTGAGAGCCTTCTGGAGTTTGACCGGTGCCGAGCACTACACCGACCACGATCTCCTGACAGGCAATGCTGGCCAGGTGCCCGACGCGATCCGCAAGAAACTGGACCAGGCAGAGGCCGAACTGGCTGCACTCCAGCCCGACATGACAGTGTTCCGGGTGGCGGATTATCGGGGGAGTGTGTCACAAAAACTGGCACACTCGCGGAAAGCGTCGTCGTAAGTCGAACTGTCGGGATCGCGTCGCTGCCGCAACCGCTTCCCGAGCAACAACTTATCTAATGGGCGATACTGGACTCGAACCAGTGACATCTAGCTTGTAAGGCTAGCGCTCTAATCCAACTGAGCTAATCGCCCTTCCCTTCATTGTATCCCCATACCGGTGTCACGGAAGAGAGTTCATTGAATCGCTGTCGAGCAGTGGGTTGGTCGGCCGGGCTTGTCGTGTTCGATCGAACCTCGTAGAATCCTGCTCGATGTACGTTGTCTCCCGTCGCACTTCCGAAGTCTAGACCTTGGTGCTTTCAAGTGGCCTGGATCATCGCTGTTGATCCAGGTTCACCAGAGCACTGTCT
>CAZANL010000550.1:0-2578 GCA_964486115.1 uncultured Planctomycetota bacterium | reverse complement strand
ACTGGAGCGGGTGGATGACGGCCAGCCAGGCGCCGCCCCTGCCGGTTCTGCCCGGCTACCTGCTGACGGACGTGCTCGGACAGGGCGCGTTCGCGATCGTCTACAAGGCCCACCCGATCGCCGAGCCCGGGCGCTACGTAGCAATCAAGGTCGCTCGTCCGGGTGTTGATCGGCAGGTGCTCGAGAGTGAGGTGGAGATCGCCAGGCGGGTTGCGCATCCCGGGTTGGTCGAACTCTACGAGGCGTACCTGGAGCACGAGAGGCCGTTCATCGTTCAGGAGTACTGCCCGGGTGGGACCCTGCGCCGGCGGCTCGATTTACAAGGCCAACTGTCGCATTTTGAAGTGATCCAGATCGTCGATCAGGTGCTCAACGTGTTGTCCTGGACCCATAGTGAAGGCGTCGTTCACCGAGACCTGAAGCCGGAGAACCTGCTGTTCGACCAGGACGGCAACATTCGGCTGGTCGACTTCGGCCTCGGTCGGTTCTCCATCGACGAGCGGAGCGTGCTGCTCAGCATCGGTATGGTGAGCCGGCAGGATTGTCCTGTGGGCACGTTCGACTACATGGCGCCCGAGCAGAAGCTGGGCCAAGGGGACCATCGAGTGGATCTGTATGCGCTGGGCGTGATCATCTTCGAGATGCTGTCCGGCAGGAGGCCGGATCGCAACGACTCGCTGTCGTTTAGCGCCGACCTGCCGTCCGCTTGGCTAGATTTCTGGACGGACCTGTATGAGCGACTCTGTACGGTGGAACAGCGTCGGATGGGGGATGTGGCCGAGGTGCAACGGGTCCTGCAAAAGGGCAAGACACGCTTCGGCGGTCACTTGTTTCCTGACTCTTGAACAAAAGAGAACGGGGCGCGGATAACTGCCGCGCCCCGTTGGGTTACTTGCTGGATCTGTGTACTCTAGCGTTCGCGGAAGTCTTCCACGAACTGGTGCAAGGCGGGTTTCTCTTGCTGGGCTTTCGAAACCGCTGTGGCGAACATCAGGCTATACAGCTTGCCCTGACCTTGCAGCACGATCTGCACGTACTGGTAGATCCCGCGTTTGCCTTGCTTGGAGCCCTGGAAAGAATGGAAGTAGCCGGGACGGCGCCGGCCGTCACGGGGTAGCGGACCCGACTTGACTTTCCGGTACTCGCTGACCTTGTTCGGCACCATCTTCTGGAATGCGCGGCCAGCCTGACCAGCGGTCATCTGCGTGCGCAGGATCCCGATCCGTAGCTCGCTCCCGTTCGGGGTGTGAACGGTCAGCGGATACTGGCGGTCCTTGCTGCGCTTGGCGGTCCAGCCCTCGGGGAGCTTGTAGCCGAACGGCATTTTCGGCCCTGCGGAACGCTGGGTCGTCGGAGAGGGAGCCTTGGCGGCCTTCTGCAGCTTCGGCAGCTTGAGCTTGCCGCCCTTGTACTCCCAGCGGCGCAGCCTCGAGAACCCCTTGACCAGCGCTTGCTCCAGCTTCTTCGGGTGATCCTCGAGCACCCAGACATCCTTGCCGCTCTGGCTGATCCAGGCGGTCTTCAGCTTCTTGCGCTTCTGCGCGGAGCGGTAGGCCCGGAAGAACTGCTTGGCGTCCTCCTCGGTGTCGAAGGTGGAGGCCAGCACCATGGAGGTGTGACCCTTGGCATTGCGATAGACGGCGTAACGGTCGCCATCCCAGCCCTTGGCCGCTTCCTTGGCGGCGGTGTCGTCGCCGGTCAGGTCGCCCAGCAGCACGCCCATGTAGAGCTCGCCGAGGGTGTCGGTCCCGATGCGTTTGTAGCCGGCCTTCTTGAAGATGCGGGTGAAACCGTTCAGCGAGAGGCGGGTCGGCTGGTCCCGATCGAGGTACTTCTCGGGGTGCATCACCTGCTCCATCGAAGCCGGCGGGTCGTTGTACATCTTGTTGACCGCAGCCCAGCCGCCCTTGCCCTTGATTGCGGCGACGAACTTCATGCCGGTCATGTAGGGCACGATCATGCCGTATTTGATGTAGCGCGGGGCGCTGTCCAGCGCCTTGGAGCCGCTGGGGCCCATCATCCCGCCGCCCCTGCCGCCCTGGCGTTCCAGCATTTTGCTGTCCATGCCCAATCGCTTGAGCATGAAGTCGTACATCAAGACGGTGGCATCCCCCTCGATCAGCGACTTGATCGCGGTCAGCTGGTCGTCGTTGGTCATCTTGTCCAGATCCAGCTGTAGCAGGTCGAAGTTCTGATCCTGTAGCGCGTGGGTCAACTCGTGCGCCATGATGATCTGCTCTTCGGTGACGCCCACCATCTTGAGCATCATCCGCTGCATCTTCATCGCCGGGTCCTCGTTCGGATCGTTCTTCGGGTTGGCGATCAGGTACAGACGTTGGGTCCGTGGATCGTAGAAGCCCGCGACCGCCTCGGTGTAGATATTGATCATCAGCTTGCCGAGATCGAGGTCGCCCGGGATCAGGCCCACCTTGGCCAGCATCTGCTGGTAGTCCTGGAGCTGGTCCTTGGGCATGCTGCGCTCGAACTCCTCGCGCATCGTCTTTCGCAGCTGCTGGCGAGTCTGGATCCCCTTCGGCACGTTGCGTGAGAACTTCAGGCCCCGCAAGGTCTCGACCTT
>CAZANL010000549.1:0-3835 GCA_964486115.1 uncultured Planctomycetota bacterium | reverse complement strand
CCATGACCCACCAGTCTAACCGACCAGGTGGACTAGTTTTTGGGGGGCAGGCCAGTGACCTACGGTAAATGGGGCAAGCTCGTGAGCGTGGAGGTCACGGAAGCTGGCACTGGGCACACATTCACGGTCATTGATGGGGAGACACACAAGGACATCCGAGAGTTTGGAGAGCAGCTGGTAAAGGCCTACGCCGAGGGAGATGAAGTGACCCTGGTATCTAAGGATGGTGATCTGCAGACGCTATCGCGTAACAAGGAGCCAGAGCCCACGCCGGAGGGCGATCTCTCGCAAGAGAGATAAGTCGACCGGACACGTCTGGGGAAATGAGAAAGGCCGCGCTGGATTCCAGCGCGGCCTTCTTTACTGGTGGTAGCGAGGTCGGTTGTGGTCACTCCGCAATGTAAGAAGGGCCATGGCTAGACCACCCCCATGCGTTTTCCGTAACGGGGCAGGCCAGCCTGATGCCGTCGCCTCGCCTGGCTATATGGGCAGCAAGAGAGACTTACCCTCGGAAGGAAGCTGGTACCAGAGGTGGGACTCGAACCCACACTCCCGTGAAGGAACCGGATTTTGAATCCGGCGCGTCTACCATTCCGCCACTCTGGCTGATCGATGTGTGCTGTAACGCGTTGTGCGAGAGCAAGTAAGGGCCGTGACTCGCTGGGGGTTTGACGGTGTTCCGACTGCCGCGAGGCCTCCTTGCTACCCCTGCTGAGCGTACGCGCACGGACGGGAAAATCAAGCACAAGTACAACAGCAGAAGGAGGGATTGCGTTTACTGGAACCCGGGCTCTCTGGGGAGTCGCCGATGGGGTGGCAGCCGAATGGTCGGCGTCTGGCGCACGCAATCCCGGGTGCGTCACACGAGCCGGTTGTCGCGCGACGCAGGGCAAGCGGTGGTGGAATGGGGCCAGATCGGGCCACCCACCGGGGACGTGCTGATCCGCGGAATGCTAGCGGTTGTGGCTCTCCTCGGTTTTACGGAGCGGTGTTCTTGTCGGTCGAGTGCAACCGTGACCGATGCGCGGTGTATCAGATGGTGACATGGCTACTCGAGAGAACGTGATCGCGTCGCCCGATCAGTCGAACCGGCCGCTTCGACTGACGGTTCACGTGCTGTTGCTGCTGCTGCTGCTGGTCGGGGCAGACGCGATCGGCGTCCTGGCCATCACACGATGGCTGGGAGAGTCGCCCAGCGCTGCGGCGTCCCCGGCCTACGTCACCTGCCCCAAGGTGACGGCTCAGCGCTGGGGCCCCGGGCCGAGAAATCGGCAGATCTACGTACTCCAGGCGGTATTGAAGGTGGATGCGAACGAGCAGGAGGTTCTCGACCCGGTGATCAATCAGGAGCTGCGACCCTTGGTGCTCGAGCTGCTGCAGGCGCGGATCGCGCGAGTTCCGCCGCCCCGGCTGCGTCAGAGCAGCCTGGCACAGCTGCGCCGAACGCTCAAGCGCGAAGTTCGCACGATCATCAACCGGATGCTACTCGAGCGGGTGCCACAGCTGAAGAAGGCCTACTCCAAGAAGCAGGCCGAGTATCGGGTGCTGATCAAGAACCCGCAGCACGCTCTCGGCGCGGTTCAGCCTGGCCCTGTTCGGGGCGTGGAGTTCACGGCCTTCGAGTTCTAGCCGGCGGGGTTGGCGGTGGAGCGCGTGGCAGAGCGCTCCGTGCGCCGACAGCAGCACCCGGACCGGAGTCGCTCTACGAGTCGTATTTGCGTGAGGCGGTCAGGCCCTTGCCGCAGGAGTGGCAGGCCAACTCGCTGGCACTGACGCTGGATCCGCAGAAGGGGCACTTCTCGTCTTCTTCGTCGAGTGGGGCCAGCTCGATGTCCTGAGCCTTGCTGGGGTCCGGAACGGTGATCTCCCGGCCGCACTGTTCGCACTCTATCGACTGGCCCGCCTTGTCTGCCTCGACGCTGAACTGGCGTCCACAGAAGCAGTTGAGGCCGATCGTCGCCGCCTCCGTTTCGAGGATCGCCGAGGCAAAGGCGGAGTCCTCGGGGACGTCGAGTGTCTTCTTCTTCTTTTTCTTCTTCTTTTTCTTCTTCTCCTCGGTACCCGGGACCTGCTCGGCGCGCATCCGCTGACGGACCATCTGCTTGGTTGTCGAGACGTCCCCACCCTTGAGGCGCTTGCTCTCCTGTTGAGTCAGCCGGACCGCACGGCTGTCGTTCGGGTCTGGGATGTTCTGGATCTCTTCGCACTCGGGACAGACCACCCGCTTGCCGATGTTCTTTCGACTGACCGACAGATACGAGCCACACTCACATTTGAAAACGACAGGCATGCAGGAATCGTCCACAAAGCAGCGGCTCTGTCAATCCGAAACCGCTGGAGCCTTTTGACTTACTTCGACTACAATCGATCACCATGGCGCACGATTTCGAGGTCGTCCGCACCTGGTTCGACATCGCGGTCACGGAAAGTCTGCGGGGAGCCCAGTTGAGCGGTGCGGGCTTGGCTGATGGCTGGCTGGCGCTGCATCAGTCCGGACCCGACCAGGAGCTGCTGCATTTCGAGTTGACGGTCGCCTATCGGGGTGACCAATCTCAGACCTCCAGCTGGCAGCAGGTCACCCTTGAGGACTGCGAAGGGTACATGCTCGATCCGGTGGCGCCCGACGACGCGCTCGACGACACTCTCACAGCGGGGGAGAGCGTTCGCGGCGGGGTGATGTTCCACGTCTATCGAGACGTGGAACCGATTCGGCTCTGGTTCGATACCGGTCAGACCTACCCAGGCACGGAGTCCCCGATGCTGATCGATGTGGCGATCGGCGAGCCAGGTCGCGTGTGCCGTCCGGAAACCTGGAAGGAGCAGGCCGCGTCGAATTACGACCGGGAATTCGTGGAGCGGGAGCTGCATGGGGGGAAGATGCTCCCGCTGTTCGAAACCCGCGAATTGATGGAGTGCATCTCACGCAAGCTGGGTCTGCCCTATCGTCGGCTGGCAAACGGATACCTGTTTCAGCTGATCCTGGACGGCGGGCGGCAGCAGAATGTCCTGATGAGCTTCAGCGGCCAGGATGAGGAAGGCTGTGACCTGATTCGTTTCCTGACGATCTGCGCCCCGGCGGACGATTGTGTGGGCAATCACGACCTGTTTCTGCGGATGAATCCACGCCTGTGCTATGGGTCGATCGGCATTCTGCCGATTGGCCAGCAGGACTTCTACGTGCTGGTCAACACACAGCTTGCGGCGACCGCCGACCAGGAGGAACTGATCAAGTCGATCACCCATCTGGGCCGTGTCGGGGACGAGCTAGAGGAGCGCTTGACCGGTGGCCAGGACATCCGCTAGACTCTCCCTCCCTTCGATGAAATCACACTGAGGAGAACGACATGCAGCGACTGGTCTGCCTGCTGACCGTGTTGTGTCTGATGCCCCTCGCGGCCTCGGGCAAGACGGTCCACAGGGTGCTATCCAACGGCTTGACGGTCGTGGTCAAGGAGGATCGGTCCAGCCCGGTGGTCGCGATGCAAGCCTGGGTCAAGACGGGCAGCGTGACCGAAGGCAAGTACATGGGCTCGGGTCTGTCGCATTATTACGAACACATGCTGTTCAAGGGTACCAAGAAGCTCAAGGTGGGTGACTACTCGGCACAGATCCGTGCGGCCGGCGGGGCCGATCTCAACGCCTACACGACCACCAACCGAACGGTCTATCACTTCACGATCCTGAGCAAGCATTTCGACCTGGGCCTGCGAAACCTCTCTGACATCTTGATGAACGCCACGTTCCCCGAGGACGAGGTGAAAAAAGAGATGCCTGTCATCTTCCGTGAGATGGACCAGGGGGCGGATAATCCGGACAAGGTGATGTGGCTGAGTTT
>CAZANL010000548.1:0-3837 GCA_964486115.1 uncultured Planctomycetota bacterium | reverse complement strand
CCGCTGACCAGTGCCGGCCGACTCGAGCAAGCCACCGCCACTCGAATCCGCGACATCCTGGATCGCGTCTCTGAAGCCGAACATGACCCATCCCAGCTGCTTGACAACAGATACCTGCTGACCGAACAACTCGGCCAGGGCGGCCAGGGCATGGTCTACCGCGCTCGGGACCTCTACCTGGACCGCGATGTGGCGATTAAGCGGCTGACGCGGCTGGGTGACAGCGGCACGCAGCGCATGCTCCAGGAGGTCCGAAGCCTGTACTCGGTGAGGCACCCGAGCATCGTCCGCGAGTTCGGCTTCGGCATCGCGCGCGGCACCGAGGAACCCTACCTGGTCCTGGAGTACCTCGCCGGTCTGACGCTGACCGGCTGGATCAACACACGACAGGGCAACCGGATCCATCCGCCTGAGGCTCTGGATGCACTCTGCCCCGTCGTCGAAGCCATCGGCCTGCTACACGAGTCCGGCATCATCCATCGCGACCTCAAGCCAAGCAACATCATGATGGCCACCCGGGAAGGCGAACAGCAGCAGCGCGCCTTCCTGATCGATCTCGGCGGAGCCCACGTCAAGAACTCGGGCCTGACCCAGACCGGAGAGGTGATCGGCACCGTGCGATACATGGCGCCGGAGCAGGCGCTGTCTCGCGAGATCACGCCGGCCACAGACACATATGGCATCGGCGGGGTGCTCTATCGCCTGCTCACCGGCTTTCCGCCGCACCATGGGAACAACTACAACGAGTGCGTCACCCAGCTGCTCAAAGGACAGATCATCGCTCCCCGACGCCGCGTCCCAGACCTCGACCGCGGGATGGAGGAGATCCTCCTCAAGTGCCTGGCGCTGGATCCCGCAGAGCGCTATCCCAACGGTTCGGCGCTGCATGCGGAGCTGGAGCGATATCGCCAGGGAATATCGCTGACCGTCAGACTTCCCGGACCGGCAAGACGGCTGACGCGCTGGCTTGCCACGCTACGGCAGGATCGAACCGCTCTGCTGCTCATGGCGAGCTGCCTGCTGTGTGTCGTGCTGGCGCTCTCGGCAAGGGCGTTCGACCGCCATCTGGATCGGACGGCCGCGCAGGTCGCGTTCCATGCCGAACACGGCAAGACGACTGAGCGCATCACTGCGCTGTTCGAATCAGCGCGCAGCTGCCTCCGCGGCCTCGGCCGCGAAGCCTCGCGGGCCCAGGTCGCGCTCGACCGCGGTCCCTTTCGCAGCGCCGACTCGGGTCAGGACGCTCTGGCCCAGCGCCTCCTGGAACTGCTCGGCGACTGGCCCAAGTTCTCCTGGATCAGCTACTCCAGCCGCGCGGGCGACTTCATCGGAGCGTACCGCGTGCCGGGACACCAGGCGCTGTGGCTCAACAAGAGCTACCTGACCGCCGACGGCAAAACCGAGGTACACCAGCTCAAGGCCACCAACTCGACCGTCACTCCGACTGCCGACCCCCCGCTCAAATCCGGTGAGGGATACGATCCGCGCACACGCCCGTTCTACAAGCTAGCAATCTCCAAACCAGGCATCCACTGGACCGAGCCCTACCCCTTCTGGGAAGGCTTTCCCGGCATCACCTGCACCACATCGGTCCTCGGGCCGCAGGGCAAGGTGCGCGGGGTGCTGACCGTCGACCTGGAGACCTGGCCACTCGGGACCACCTTGAGCAGCAGCAAAACTCACACGGTGGTACTGTTCACCGAGAACAACCAGGTCGTGGCCCTCAGCCCGGTGGGCATCATCGGCAGTTCCCAGAAACTGATCGCCGGGTCCGCCAGCGACGCTCGGCTGGTCACCATCGACGAGATCGCCGCACCGCTGATTCAAGCCTTCGCCTCCGCGCTCGGCACCGACCGGTCAGCGCGGGAACTGAACTTTGAACACCAAGAGAAGCAATATCACGCCAGCCTGCGCACAACCGACGCCGGAGGGCTCCCCTTGCGAGTCGGTATCATCCTCCCCGCGAACCCCGAGCCGCGCCACACGCTGCTGCGGCAGGTCGGCTGGATCGGTTGGGCGCTGGCAGCGATCTGCGGAGGCCTGCTCCTGCTGCGCCAGCTATGGGGCAACCGCCTGGAGTGAGCGGCAGTGGCGCATAATCCGGTCCACACGGCCATCTTCCGGAACCCACGCATCGCTCACCCCGAGCCCGCTCCCTCAGTTAAAATGCACCTTTTGCCAGGCCCGACCATCACAGATCGGCTATTGAAGGCTAAATCTCTCAGGTCAGGTTGGTATAGTTGATTGGTTATGGACCAGAAAACGATTCGGGAGATCCTGGGGCAGTTCATCGAGGACAAGACCGTGCTGGAGGAGTCGGATGGGCTCACCACCGAATGGTCGATCTCCCAGGGCAAAACGCTGAAGGTCCTTGACCAGCTGACGAACGCCGGACATCTCGACTCGTCCACCGCCGGGCAGATCCGCGATATCCTCGACCGGGTCTCCGAAGCGGAGCACACCCCATCACAGCTGCTCGATAACAGATACATGCTCGCCGAGCAACTCGGGGAAGGTGGACAGGGCATGGTCTATCGTGCCCGAGACCTCTATCTGGACCGCGATGTGGCGATCAAGCGCCTGACCCGCCTGGGTGACCGCGCCACGCAGCGCATGCTGCAGGAGGCGCGCAATCTATACCAGGTGACCCACCCGAGCATCGTCCGCGAGCTCGGCTTCGGCATCGCACAGGGCACCGGCGAACCCTACCTGGTCCTCGAGTTTCTCGACGGACCGACGCTTACCGATTGGATCAACACGCAAGATGCAAGCCGGATCGGGCCGGATCAGGCCCTGGACGTGCTCTGTCCGATCGTCGAAGCCGTCAGCCTATTACACGAGGCCGGCATCATCCATCGAGACCTCAAACCGAGCAACATCCTGCTGGCCACCCGGGAGGGCGAACAGCAGCAGCGGGCCTTCCTGATCGATCTCGGCGGAGCCCACGTCAAGACCGCCGACCTGACCCAGACCGGAGAGGTCATCGGCACCATACGCTACATGGCGCCGGAGCAGGCTCTCGCGGGCAAGATCACACCAGCAACCGACATCTACGGAATCGGCGGAGTACTCTATCGCCTGATGACTGGCTTCCCGCCGCACCATGGGGCCAATCAGGCCGAGTGCGTGGACCACCTGCTCAAGGGCCAGATCATCGCTCCTCGACGGCGGGTTCCCGGTCTCGATAAAGGAATTGAGGAGATCCTCCTCAAATGCCTGGCGCTGGATCCCGCGGACCGTTATCCCAGTGGCTCGGCACTGCACGAAGAACTCCAGCGGTACCGCCAGGGAGAGCCGCTGGAGGTCAAGCTACCGGGTCCGAAAAGGCGACTGGACCGCTGGCTGACCGCACGCTGCATCGACCACCCCGGTCTGCTGTCCAAGACGGTCAACCTGCTGGGTCTGGGGCGGTCCTACCCCCCAGGGGCCAACGACCAGCAGATCGACCAGGCGGCCATGCAGGCCACGATCCGCACCCAGCACGACCAGGTGCAGGAGCGGATGACCACGCTGCTCGAGTCGGCGCACAGCTGTCTTCGCGGCCTAGGTCGCGAAGTGTCGAGTGGCCTGGTCCCACTCGACCGCACCCCCTTTCGCGCCGCCGACTCGCATCGGGATGCGCTGGCCCAGCGACTGCTGGAGCTGCTCGGCGACTGGCCCAAGTTCTCCTGGGTCAGCTTCTCCAACGACCACGGCGACTACATCGGCGCCTACCACGTGGCGGAACCCGAAGCCTTTTGGCTCAACAAGAGTTACCTGACCGCCGAGGGCAAGACCGAACTGCACCAGTTCAGCGCCGCCAGCTCCACCATCCTGCCGGCCGAGAACCCCACGCTC
>CAZANL010000547.1:0-3850 GCA_964486115.1 uncultured Planctomycetota bacterium | reverse complement strand
GCTACCAAACCCTGATGCAACAGAGGGTGCAGGACATCTTGCTGGTGGCCAGCCCCTACGACAGCTTCATCCTCGCCGAAGACGGCCAACTCTCGGAACGCATCTACAGCCAGTACTTGGAGCTGCAACTCTCCTCCTCGCCTCGATTCACGACCGTGTCGACTGCGGCGGACGCCCTGGCCGAACTGAAGCACCGACATCACGACCTGGTGATATCGACACCCCACTGCGCCGATCGCCCGGTAACCGAACTGGCCGCCTCGATCAAGCAAGAAAACCCGGAGATGCCGGTCGTGATGCTGGCTTACGACCGAATCACCGCCCAGACCTTCGCTAGCATGGGGCTGGAATCCGGGTTCGAGGAGGTCTTTCTGTGGACCGGCGACCCGCGGCTGCTGCTGGTGATCGTCAAGTCGGTGGAAGACCGGCTCAATGTAGCGCACGACACGACCGCGGGAAATGTCCGAGTGATCCTCGTCGTCGAAGACTCCCCCACCTTTTACTCGTCCTACCTGCCGATCATCTACACCGAGCTGCTGAGTCAGACCAAGTCGATGATGCTCGACTCACTCAACGAGGCAGATCGCACCTTTCGCATGCGAGCCCGCCCGAAGATCCTGATGGCCCGGACGTACGAAGGGGGTCAGGCCTTGATCAAGGCCTACCGCGAGAGCCTCCTGGGCCTCGTAGTGGACATGCGCTTTCCACATCACGGCCGCATCGACCCCAACGCCGGCAAGCTGATGATCAGCCAGCTCAAGAAGGACATGCCGGAGTTGCCGATCCTGCTTCAATCTGCCGAATCCAGTCACCAAAAGGTAGCCGCCAAGCTGAACGTCGCCTTCGCCGACAAGAACTCGCCGGAATTGCTCAAGGAACTGCGCAAGTTCATGTGGGACCACCTCGGTTTCGGACCATTCGTGTTCCGCCTACCGGGAGGCAAGGAGGTCGACCGGGCAGCCGACATCCAGGGCATGATGCGCACTCTCAAGCAGGTCCCGCAGGCATCGCTGGCCTACCACCTGAAACACAATGATCTGTCAAACTGGCTGATGACTCGCTGCGAATTTGATCTGGCCTCCACCGTACGTCCGCTGAAGATCCCCGACTTCGAGAACATCGAGTCCATGCGCCAGAACCTGCTCTGGATCTTTCATGATTTCCTCAACGAGCGACAACGCGGACAGGTCACGCACTACCTGCGCGGCACCTCGCCGCTGCGGCGAGACTTCACTCGACTGGGCAAGGGCTCGATGGGCGGCAAGGCGCGCGGCATCGCGTTCTGCAGTGCACAGCTGGCCCGACATGAGATCCACGACCGGTACCCCGGTGTTCGGATCTTCGTCCCGCGAACCAAGGTGATTTGCACGGAGGAGTTCGACCGCTTCGTCGCCCGCAACGAACTTCGGGAGCGAGCGATCGAATCCGATTCGGACGAGCAAACCGCCCAGATGTTCCTGAGCCAACCACTGGACCCTGAACTGACCGCGGACCTCGAGGCAATCCTTCGAGAGGTGCGCTATCCGCTTGCCGTTCGCTCCTCTAGCCTATTCGAAGACTCTGCCTTCGAACCGCTGGCGGGTCTGTACAAGACAATCATCGTCCCCAACTGCTCGGGGTCGGATGCCGTCCGTCTCGAGCAACTGTCGCGCGCCATCCGACTGGTGTACGCCTCGACCTTCTTTCGCGGCCCCCGCTCCTTCATGGAGGCCGGCTCACGCAGGCTGGAAGAGGAAAAGATGGCCGTCGTGGTCCAGCGACTTGTGGGCACCCGACACGGTAACCGGTTCTACCCGGATTTCTCCGGGGTGGCGCAATCCCACAACTTCTACCCCATCCGCTATCTTCAGCCGGAGGATGGCATTGCGACCGTCGCACTCGGCTTGGGACAGACCGTGGTTGAGGGGGGCAAGGCACTGCGCTTCTGCCCCCGGCATCCCGAAGTGATCCCTCACACTTCGTCGACCGCCATGGCGCTGCGCTTTTCCCAGCGGCAGTTCTTCGCTCTGGACCTCTCAGACCCAGAGATACGGATCGATGCCGACATCGACGGCCTTAGCGTCCAGAGCTTTGGCCTCGACGCCGCCGAAGAGGACGGGACCCTGGAAGCGGTGGGCGCCACCTACTCGGCGAACGACGACCGGATCCTCGACACGATCTATTGCAAGGGCACGCGCCTGGTGAACTTCGCGCAGGTCCTCAAGTACGATAGGTTTCCCCTGGCAGCGATTCTCAGCGACCTGCTGCAACTCGGTCAAGAGGGGCTCGGCGGCGCTGCCGAGATGGAATTCGCAGTCGCACTCTCCGGCAAGCTGGGGAAACCGGAGCTAGCCTTGCTGCAGCTCCGCCCGCTGGTCGGTCAAGGACTCTCGTCCGAGATCGACCTACTCAGCCCACAAGAAGGCGAGGAGTTACTGCTGCTCGGCACCGCCCTCGGGTCGGGAGTGATCAGGCGAATCCGGGACATCGTGTATGTTCATCCCTCCCGCTTCAAGCCAGAGCGGACACGAGAAATGGCTGCGGCGGTGGAACGGATCAACGCCACGCTGACTAGCCAACAGCGCCCTTATCTGCTGGCCGGACCGGGACGCTGGGGCACTGCCGACAGCTGGCTCGGCATCCCGGTTACCTGGCCCCAGGTTTCCGGCGCACGGGTGGTCGTCGAGATGGCGACCGCCGGATTCCGGGTCGACCCCTCTCAGGGCACGCACTTCTTCCACACCATCACGGCACTGCGCGTCGGATACTTCACGGTCGACCTGACCCGGGAAGAAGATTTCTTCGACCTCGACCGCCTGGAGGCGCTGACGCCCACGGCCGAGGCCAGCGGAGTGCGCCACGTTGAACTGCCGAGTAACCTCGAAGTCCGACTCGACGCCAATCTTCGGCAGGGAATGGCTGTGCTAACCCACTCGGGACAGCAAGGCTCGAAGAAAGGCGAAAGCACTCGGCCAATGCCCCGACCATCTCTCTAGCAAACAGACCAGCTCCGAGGCCTCTAGGCCCACTTCTTGAATACAGACTTTCTCAGTCGCGTCAGTTGTGGCTGTCTATCAAGATCATGATAGAATCCCACCGCCAAACAAACAAACACCGGGAAAACACAATGTCATCATCTGACCAAGTGCGCAAAGCATACAATAGCTTGCAGACCGAGATCGCCTGCCTCGAGGAGACCCTAGAACAGAAACGGGAAAAAGCCCACCTTCTTGCTCAGTTCCTGGGCGAGAAGCCAGCCCGCCGCCGTGGACGACGCAAGGGTGGGGGCCTGACGATCGAACAGGGCATCATCGAGGTGATCCATAACTCCTCGGGACCTCTCTCCACGGACCAGATCGTCACCTCCCTGGCACAACTCGGCGTCGACGCAGCGCGCACCAGTGTCTACGGCAGCATTAGTCGGCTAAAACAGCGAGGTGCCTTGGCCTCCGTCAATCATGATGGCCGCGGCGACGCCTATGTCCCCGGCAAGAAGAACAGCGAGAAAAAGAACTCCTCCAGAAAAAAGAGATAGTATTGTTTTCCCGGATTAGCTGGGAGGAGCGTAAGCGCCTCCTGCTGCGTCAGGGCTGGATCGTGGTCGTGGTCACCCAGCCCATCCTCTTGCTGGCCTATCTTCTGCCAGCCGACATCGGTGACGGCAGCCTCTTCAGCATCCGGGTGTTCTGGTGCGCACTGCTGTTTCGCACGGCGACCTTTCATCTCGCAGCGGCGCTCTTGGTCATCGCAGTCACAGCGCTGATCGCTGGCCGTTGGAGGCTCACCCTCGCGGCTGCCCCACTTTCACTGATTGCTGTCGCTGAACTGATCGGTGCTGCATGGCCCAACACACCAACAACAACTCAGCCGG
>CAZANL010000546.1:0-3886 GCA_964486115.1 uncultured Planctomycetota bacterium | reverse complement strand
TTGCCGGAGCGGAATGGGCGACCTCGGCAATGTGCGGGTCACGCAGGACGTCGGTTGCCAGCTGTCGGATCATCGGCGGCATCGTCGCGGAGAACATCAGGTTCTGGCGCTCGGACGGCAACGCGGCGAGAATCCGACGGACATCGGGCAGAAATCCCATGTCGAACAGGTGATCGGCTTCGTCGAGGACCAGCGTCTGGACCCTGTCCAGGTGCACGTGGCGCTGCCGGTGAAGGTCGAGCAAGCGCCCCGGGCAGGCGACGAGAATCTCTGGCCGGCGCCTGAGCGCCTCGATCTGCGGGCGCTCGGAGACGCCGCCGAACAGTGTGACAACCTGGATCCGGGTATGCCGCCCGAGCAGTCGCAGCTCCGCTGCAATCTGGCTGGCCAGTTCCCGCGTCGGGGCGACGATCAGCACTCGTGGTCCCGGCCCACGGGTGCGCATCAGCCGCTCGAGAATTGGCAGGCCGAAAGCCGCGGTCTTTCCCGTGCCGGTCTGGGCCAGGCCCATCACGTCCCGTCCTTCGAGAACCGCTGGAATGGTCTGGGCCTGGATCGGTCGGGTGTTGGAAAATCCGGCCTCGGCGATCCCACGCTGGATCGCACGGCCAAACGTAAACTGAGAGAAGTCGGACTGGTGCTGGGTAGAGGACACTGGACCTTACCGGTGAGGAAGTAATGCGGCCGCCAGACAGGAGCTGTCGTTAGCGTGCCAGGTGTCGGTCCCTCACAACAGGGGAGGGGAAGAGAAACAGCAGGCGCGAACTCTGCGAGCGGACTCGACGAGAACCTGTCGTGCACCCAGCCGGAGGGGGTCCGACTGGCGGTAGAGTATCACCGGGCCGATGAAAGGACCACTGCTTTGTCGGACTCGGACGAAGGCGCTCCAACGAGTATCGTCGAACGAGTGAGTCGATGGCGTGAGAATCCAGTCCGCTTTCTCGAGGATTATCACCTGCGATAGCGCGTGATCGAGTCGACCATTGGGCAATCAATGCCCGGTCCGGCGATCGATCCTCTCCAGTCTGCGCACCGACGCCCGACTCAGCGGACTGATCAGCACGTGTCTCGGGTCGGTCGGCATGATCGCGATTTTCATGCTGGGATCGATGTCCGAGCAGCTCGCGCTCGGGCGAAACTATTTGCCGCGGCCCTCGCCGACGGAGATCTGCTGCAGGCCGTCACCGGAGGTCATCTGCTCACACTCCGCTGAATCAGCGATTCAAGGAGGTCTACGCTCTCATCTGCCATGCCGAACCACACGGCTCGCCCGGTCTGTGATGGTTTCACCGGGTAATCCACCAGCCCCATGAGGTTGGTCCTGCCAGCAATCAGCGGGTAAGATGATCGCTCACGCCTGCACCATCGACTTGCGTCTGGCGGAGGCACAGCGGATACCAGCGCAGTGTTCTGGCACGAGGCTCCACATCTTCCGGAAATACCCGGCATTCACCGATCGTCAGCATCGTCTCTATTTCCAGGCATTGCTCAACTGGGTCGAGCTGGTCTATTGGTGCTTCATCAAGCTCTACCTGCTCAGGTTCCGCGTTCAGCATCTGAATCGTGACGCGGTGGCCGCTTACGGCAAGCATGGGCTACCCAGCCTGTTCACCGCCTGGCACGGCGACATGTATTTCTGTTCGTGCCAGGTGTATCGATGGGGCATGCACGTGATGGCTTCGCGGTCCAACATCGGCTCGGTCTCCTCGGCCATGCTCTGGGCCTCGGGAAACACACCCGTGCGAGGCGGAAGCAAGAAGGCGGGCAAGCTCAAGAGCATCAAGGGGGGCAAGGAGGCGCTGGAGGCGTTGATCAAGCACCTCCTCACCGGTGGCTCCTCGGCCATCATTGCTGATGCACCGCGTGGTCCACGGCACGAGAGCAAGATCGGTCCGGTTATCGCTGCAGCCAGGTCCGGGTGCCCGATCATACCGATTGCCATCTCGGCCAGACGGCGCTGGACCCTGCCAGGATGGGATCGGGGCTGGCTGCCCAAACCGTTCACCCCGTTGGCGATGGCCTGGGGCCATCCGATCTTCGTCCCGGCGGATGCGGACCGGGAGCAGCTGGAAGATATCCGGGTTGGTTTGACCGAATCGCTGCTGGACCTGGGACGCCAGGCAGACGCAGCGGTAGGCCTGGCCGAATGATGGGCGGGGGCCAGTCCGGTCATTGTTTGCCATTTCGTTTGCCCGAATTCGTCGACCCGACAAGGGCCGGTGTGTCACGCGGCAGTCTTGGTCGCAACGCCACGGGCAGCTAGCACCTGATGTCCATCCTGACCACCGCCTTGGCCGCAGCCGTGGTCGCCATCCTCGCCACCGTGGCCGTGGAACGACTGGGCGGACGCTTCGGCGGCGTGATCGCCACCCTGCCGACGACCATCCTGCCGGCCTCGTGGGGTTTCGCCGCGGCTGTCCAGCACACGCCCACCGAGGCCTTGGCCGCGGTCCCGCTGGGCATGCTGGTGGATGCCGGGTTCTTGTACTGCTGGCGCCTCGCGCCGCCACATCTGCCCGCCTGGTCGATGCCCCGGCGGCTCGGCGTGATGATCGGCATCAGTCTCGCTGTCTGGTTCGGACTGGCCGCTGGAGCCCTGGCGCTTGTCGAGGTCCTGGCGCTGCCTCCTTTACTGGTCGGGCTGACGGCGATGCTGGCCCACCTGCTGCTGGGCCTGTACACCACCCTGCACCCCTTTCCGGCCCCCAGGGGCGAGCAACCGGTCAGCGCCCTGGCAATACTTGCTCGCGGCACTCTGGCCGGCCTGGCCATCGCGATCGCCGTGGCATTTGCCCGATCCGGCATGCCGCTGGTCGCCGGTGTCGCCAGCGTCTTCCCGGCCATCTTCCTCACCACGATGGTGGCACTGTGGTGGTCGCAAGGAGAGGCGGTCCCGCTCGGCGCTGTAGGGCCGATCATCATGGGCTCCACCGCGGTGTCGGCCTACGCCCTGATATCGATCTGGAGTTTCGTCCGCCTGGGCGTCATCGCGGGTACGACGACCGCGTGGTTCGGCGCCGTGCTGCTCTGTAGCGTGCCCACCGCCTGGTGGCTGGCCCGACCAACCCGGGGGTGAGTCGCCCCACCGTCAGGCCGATCGTGTCGCCCCTAGGACGACTCGGACTGCGGGTCGATGCTGGAGTCGCTCCCGCCGTCCACGAATCAACCACGCCCGTCGGCAGGGTATCCGATAGATTTTTCGGTGCTGGATTGCGAAGGAGTGTAGATTGATCCGGAGGAGAAGCCGCTGCAACGTCCACCGAGTACAACTCTCATGGGTCAAATCACGCCGATCCCGGGCTTCAGCGAACCGGTCAGCTCACTGCTTCACCTGGGGGCCGCGGCCTGCGTCCTGGTCTACGGGCCATCGCTCCTTCGACGCTGTCGCGGTAACCGCGAACGCACCGCAGCCGCCGGGGTCTACCTGTTCGGCGTGCTGTTCCTGTTCGCGATGAGCGGAGTCTACCACCTGCTTGAGCCGGGCGGAGGCGCGCGCGCCGTCCTGCGTCGAATCGACCACGCGGCGATCTGGATCCTGATCGCCAGCAGCTTCACCGCGATCCACATCATCCTGTTCGACGGGATCGAGCGCTGGGGCGTGCTCTCGATCGTCTGGATCCTCGCGATCACCGGCTTGACGCTCAAGACGATCTTCTTCCACGAGATCTCCGAGGGGTCAGGGCTGTTCTTCTATATGATTCTGGGATGGCTGGGCGTGATCACGGGCTACCAGCTGATCCACCGCGCCGGCATGGTGGCCGGAAAGCTGCTGATCTTCGGCGGGATCAGCTACTCCCTCGGAGCGGTCTGTGAGTTCGCTCGGTTCCCGGTGCTCGTTCCACGGGTGATCGGTCCCCACGAGCTATTCCACCTGGCGGTGATGGGG
>CAZANL010000545.1:2341-3892 GCA_964486115.1 uncultured Planctomycetota bacterium | reverse complement strand
ACCGTCGAATGAGTAAGGAACTGGGGCAGGAGCTCCGTGCAGCCGGCCACTGGGCAGGCGCCTCAGCGGGTTACAGTCGGCGGCGGGGTGAGCGGGCAGCAACTACGCCGCGTAGGACTGGCGGATCGGCGGTGGGTCATCGGTCCGAGGCGGCGGGTTGGCTGGGTCCGTGTGTTTGCGCAGGGCATGACGGCCGATCCATGGCTCGGCGTTGTTGTGTGGATCCTTCACCCTGCGGCCTGACATGACCGAGCATACAATTCTGATCACCGGCTTTCCCGGATTCCTGGCGGGGCAGCTGGTTCGACGGCTTCGCGCGATGGGGTGTGGATCGATCTGCGCCCTGGTGGTGCCTGCGATGGGGAAGGTGGCCGAGACTCAGGCGGCTGAGATCGCCGCCGAGGATGGTCTGCCACTGCTGCGGATCGTCACGGGGGACATCACGGAGCCCGATCTGGGAATCGACCAGCGGATCGCTGGAGAGCTCGCCGAGTCGGTCACTCAGGTCTTTCATCTGGCGGCGATATATGACCTGACGGTCGCACAGGAGCTGGCCGAGAAGGTCAACGTCGGCGGGACGCGGCACGTACTGGACTTTTGCGAGCGGATCGAGCATCTCGAGCGGCTGGTCTACTTCAGCACGTGCTACGTGGCGGGTAGGCGGGAAGGGACCATTCTGGAGGAGGAGCTGGAGGCGGGGCAGACGTTCCGTAACCATTACGAGTCGACCAAGTACGACGCCGAGGTTGAAGTGCGCAGACGGCGCGATCAGATCCCGACGGTTATCATCCGCCCCTCGGTCGTGGTCGGCAACTCGCGCACGGGAGCGACCATCAAGTACGACGGGCCGTACTTCATGTTCTCGATGTTCGCTCGCTGGGAGAAGCGGGGGTTTCGCTGGGCGCTCCGCCTGGTTCCGGATTTCGGAAAGGGTCAGTCAAGGCTCAATGTCGCGCCTGTCGATTTCATCATCGAGGCGACCGCACGGCTTTCTCGTGAGGGCCCGGCGCTAGGCCGCACGTTCCAACTGGCCGACCCGGATCCGCTGACGATGCGGCAGGTGGTCGTGCAGCTGTACCAGTTGTTCGGGTTGTCCGGTCCCTGGATGCGAGTTCCGGTCTGGGTCGGCCGACTGTTCAGCGCCATTCCCGGCGTCTCGTGGTTTCTGGGTTTTCCGCGGGAGACCTTCGACTACTACGATATCAACCAGGGGTACGACACGCGAAACGTCAGCGAGGTGCTGGGTGACATCTCCTGTCCTCGCGTGCGCGATTATCTACCGGTTCTCGTGGATTACGTGCGACGTCATCCCTTCGATCCGGGCAGACCTGCGGCGTAACGCATTTGGGGGCGTGACAGCTGCACCCTCCAGGCTGACGATCGGGCAGGGGTTGCTGCACCAGGGCAGGTATCCCGGCACCTGGTGTCTGACCCGCTGGCCCCGGAGCATTGTCGTCGCCCGCTCTCTCGCCTGAAAGTCCTCGAAAATCCTCTCCTGCGAATCTGCCCGCAGGCTGCTAGAATCGCATCATGCGGCAGCATTACAGTAAT
>CAZANL010000545.1:0-2309 GCA_964486115.1 uncultured Planctomycetota bacterium | reverse complement strand
ACTGGGACCTCGGCAGCGCAGTCTCGATCGCCTTCGACTGGCGCAAGTGCATTCTCGGGTCGCTGGGAGTGGCGCTGTTTTTCGTCGGGCTCGAAGCACTGACGGTGGGAGTTTCGCTGGGGAGCGTGCATTTGCGGGACATGCCCCGCGTGCTGTCTGGGCTGGAACTGGGCCGTGGTCGTGAGCTGCTGGGTCTGATCGGATGTATCGGGGTCGCCGCTGTCTGGGGACTTTACGTTTTTTCCTACTTCGGTGGTGCGATCTCACGGATGGCGGCCGTCGAATTCAGCACGGGGCGACGCCCTTCGATGGGTGAGGGGCTGAGCTTCGCTCAGCACAAATTCCGCTCCTTCTTCTGGAGCCCTTCTGGGGCCATACTGCTGGCCGGGCTGTTCATATTGCTGTCGGTTGTCGGTGGACTGCTGGGCCGGTTCACCTTCCTGCGGATCGGGCCGACCCTGGTCGCGCTGCTGTACGTGGTGTCCTTGCTGCTCAGTGTGGTCGTGGTCAGCCTCTTGGTTGGAACGCTGTTGGCCTGGGGTTTGATGTTCGGTGCGGTCGCCGTGGAGAAGACAGACAACTTCGACGCGGTCAGCCGTTCGCTGAACTACCTGTATACATGCCCCTGGGAGGCTCTGGGCTACAGATTGCTGGGGTTGAGTTATGGTGGCATCGCGGGCACCGTGGCGGCGATTTTTGGCTGCTTGATCTGGGGGGCCAGTCATCTGGCGGTGGGGCTGGGGATGGGGTCGCAGCATACGCGGATGACTGGATTTTTCGAGTCGATGCTGTTCGGGCGAGGCGAGTGGACCCACCTGGGGCCGGATGCGGTGATCTTTGCGCTGGTCGGCGGAATGTTTCTCTGTCTGATTGCCGGTTACTGGGTGAGCTACGTCTTCAGCAGCTTGGTGATCCAATATCTGTTACTGCGCCACCAAGCGGACGGTGTGGGTGTGTCCGAGATCGCGCTGGATGAGTCACCAGAAGATAATCTGGCACTCAGTGCGTTCCTGTTTGACTCGGAGCTGGATGACGAGCAACCTCAGGAGGAGTCGAAGCGTGACGCTGAAGGAGTTCCAGAAGCTCATTCGTAGGATCTATCACGAGAAGGACGCTGCCCGCGGTATGGCGGGCACCTACATGTGGTTTGCCGAGGAAGTAGGAGAGCTGTCCCGTGCGCTGCGTCGCGGGGAGCGCGCCAATCTGGAGGAGGAGTTTGCTGATTGCCTGGCCTGGTTGACGACTCTGGCGAGCCTGAGCGGCATCGACCTGCAGGAAGCGGCGCTCAAACGGTACGATCCCCACTGCCCCTATTGCCAGCAGGCGCCCTGCAGCTGTGAAGGGGAAGGCGGTGCCTAGGAAGACCATCGGTCTGGCCATCCTCCTGGGGCTGAGCCTGGTGATCTGGCTGACATACCGCCAGTGGCCCCCGGCGCCTTCGCCTGAGCCGAATGGTTCCCAGCGGAGGGGCCCGACCCTGTTCTACACGGGTGAGCATCTAGGGGAGATCGAACCGTGTGGTTGCGCGAAGCCGCAGCTCGGCGGGATCATTCAGCAAGCCTTGATGCTCGAACGACGGAGGAGCTCGCCTGGATTGCTTCTCGAGGTGGGCAACCTGGTAGGGCGCGGTGGGCGCCAGCAGGAACTCAAGTTCACCGCCTTCGTCGAGGCGATGAACCACATGAACTACGATGCCGCAGCAATCGGTCACCGGGATCTGCAGCTTGGTCTGGAGTTTCTTCGAGAGGTGGGGCGGCGAGCCCAGTTTCCCTTCCTTGCTGCTAACCTGACAGATCTCGCCGGTCAGCGTCCATTTTCCGAGAAGAAGGAGGTGACGGTCGGTGGGCATGAGCTTGTCGTGATCGGGCTGCTGCCCAAGCAGGCCGAACGTTATCTGGCCGAGCAGGGATCTCTGGAGGATCCGGTGGTCGCGCTTCAGAGAGTGCTGGCAACGACGCAACGACGGCCTGTGGTCATCGGGACCTTTGGGATCGAGGTTGCGGAGAGGCTGGTCGACGCTGCAGGTCGACCCTGCGTCGTGATCTACGGAAAGGGGACCCTGCTGCCCGAGGACCAGCCACGTGTTCGTGGGAGCGGAGTGATGCTCGGTATTGGCGGCAAGGGTCGTTTTCTTGGAGAATACGAGTTGACGTCCCCGCGGGGGCTGACAATCAGCAAATTGCGGATTGGCGGTTCACACGCGATGATGAAGTCCATCCTGGGTCGATACCAGACAGTTCTGGTAGATGAGGATATACTGGGGCGAGTTCCGCGTAGGCCAGCCAAGATCGCTTACGCGGGTGACGCGA
>CAZANL010000544.1:1370-3895 GCA_964486115.1 uncultured Planctomycetota bacterium | reverse complement strand
CCGGGATCAGTTCAAGCTGGCCCATCCGGTGGAGCGTGTCAGCTGGGAGGATTGCCGCCGGTGGCTGGCGCGCAGCGGCCTGGTCCTGCCGACCGAGGCGCAGTGGGAATATGCGACGCGGGCCGGCACGCTCGCCCGATGGTGGAGCGGCAACGACCTGGCACTGTTCCCGAAGGTCGGCAACGTCGCCGATCTCGCCCTGCGTAAGTTTACCGGCAGGCTCGACTGCGAGCTGTGGACGGACACGTACCCGGTACATGCCCCGGTCGGTCGTCTTCGACCCAACGGCTTCGGTCTGCACGACGTGATCGGCAACGTCGCCGAGTGGGTCCGTGACCCCTACTGGCGGGACGCATACCGGATATCGCCCAGCATGCCGGACGGCTGGCGCAATTATCCGGAGGAGGCCTTCAAGGGCGCGCGTGTGATGCGGGGAGGCAGCTGGGCTTCGCGGGCAATCAACTCGCGCTCCGGGTGCCGGGTTCATGGCACGCTGACGCTACGCTCCGGCAGGGTTGGCTGCCGCCCGGTGCGGCGGATCCCCCGGTAATCCTCGCGTTAATTCCGGAAACCCTCTGGCAGTAATGGCGGTCCAGGGGCTGATCGCCTTCGGCCCGCGTGCCGGCCATCGGGCCTCCCCCACGCAGCAGGCGCCAGTGCGCTCCCCCCGCCAGACCGCTCGATGGCCGGCTTGCACCTACACGCCTCCCGTCCTGTCCCGGCAGACGACCCCGCCAGACGCGAGCGGCTGCTGCGCTACATCGCCCGGCCTCCGGTACCCGACGAGTGCCTGCACCTGCGCGCCGATGGCAAGGTGCTGCTGGATCTGGCGCGTCCCTGGTCGGACGGCACGACCCAGCTCGTCTTCGATCCGCTGGAGCTGATCGAGAAGCTCGCCGCCCAGGTCGGTCCGCCCCGTGCCAACCTGGTACGCTACCACGGCTACCTGGCCCCCGCTGCTCCCTGGCGCGCCCAGCTCGTTCCCGGGCGAGGGCAGCGGTGCCACACCGGTTCTCCCGCCCCGTCGAGCGAAGACCACGATCCGGCCTGCCACTTCGGCACCGACGACCCGCGTCGCTGGGGTTCGGGCCGCTGGATCGGTTGGGCCCGCCTGCTCGGTCGGGTCTTGGGCTTCGACGTCCTGCACTGCGAGCGATGCGGCGGGCGGATGAAAGCGATCGCCACGCTGCACAGGCCACCCGCCGTCGCCGCCATCCTCGACGCGCCAGGCCTGCCCAGCACGGCCCCCGAGCCGTCCCCAGCGGCCCATCAGCTCGAGTTGTTCGGAGCCTGAGCGCGGCGCGAGCTTGGCCTTAAGCTGTGCGTTGTGGTGGTTGTGGGGTGGGAGAGTCCGCGACTCTGGAGCTTTCTGTGGCCAAGCAGGCGGGGGGCTGGCCTTGGAGCGGCCGATAGTATTTGATATGTGGTGCTTATGCTACCTACGCGCCAAGCCGATCCTCTTGTCCCTTCTCGCAGAAGAGGAAGGCCCCGATCGGGCCCACGAGAGGACCTTCTTCCTCGACCGATGCCATGAAAAGAGTGAAGAATGGACGGATCTATCTGACGGCTGATGCAAACGACCTCGGGCAGATCAAGGGATCGGTGAGCTGTTCATGAGAGTTGCAGTTGTGATGCCGCTAGCTGAGCAGCGCGGGGGGGCAGAACAGATGCTGATGCATCTCCTGCAGGCCAACCGCCGAGGACCAAACCTAGCCTACCATGTGCTCTTCTTCGAGCACGGCCCCCTGGAAGTCGCGGCAGCAAACCTGGGGTATTCGGTCGCAGTGATTCCGGCTGGAAGGTTGCGACAGGTTCACCGTTTTCTCATGACCGTAAAGAGGATCCGCGACTGGTTCCTACAGGAACAGATACAGGTCAGCATGGCCTGGATGGCAAAAGCCCAGCTGTACGCCGGGCTGGCCGGCAGGATGGCTGGAGTCCCCGCTACATGGCGGCAGCATGGCATCTCAGAACGACACTGGGTGGACGATCTCGCCACGAGAATACCGACCGAGAAGATCTTCTGCTGCTCCAAGGCCGCGGCGCATGCCCAGCAACAGTACCGGCCCGCACGTGCAACACATGTCATTTACCCCAGCATTGATTTGGAGCGCTTTCGACAGGGCAATCTTCCGGCACCTGATCTCATTCGCACCAGAGCAGGGCTACCGACCGACAAGCTGCTCGTCGGGATGGTGGCCCGACTACAGCACTGGAAGGGAGTCCATATCTTTGTTGAAGCAGCCACTCGGATTACAAAACAGCATCCGCACGTTTGTTTTGTTGTTGTTGGGGGTGAACACTTTTCCGAGCCCGACTACCTGTCGTCATTGCAGCGACAGGCTGATCAGGGCGGGATCTCTGATCGGATCACGTTCGCAGGTCATCAGAAGAATGTTCACGAGTGGGTTCATTCGATGGATGTCGTCGTCCATGCGTCGGTACAACCAGAGCCTTTTGGAATGGTCATTCTCGAGGGAATGGCTCTCGGCAAACCCGTAATAGCAACGAAGGCGGGAGGGCCG
>CAZANL010000544.1:0-1360 GCA_964486115.1 uncultured Planctomycetota bacterium | reverse complement strand
GAGAGCAATTGTCCTGCTGCGTTGACCTCGGCAATAGAAGGCTTGATCAGGAGTGCAGCAGACCGGATTCGACTCGGTGAAGCGGCACGGCAACATGTCAGACGCTTCAATACCGATCGATTATCCGTGGAGGTGGCGCAAGGGCTCGCGGAAGTACTGGCATGAGTCAAAGCAGGCACACACCGCCTCTCGATCGACTCGGCTCGGGCGGTCGGCCGAGATCTGGTCATCGAACTGGACGCGGTGCCTGCAGCTCGCCACCTCGAGAGATGCACGCTGAAAGCGCGCAGTGTCGAGGACGGACTGGGCCAGATCGCACGTCTGCCAGGCGCTGTTCTGAAGCGTACGGGAGAGGACCGCTGCAGCCTGATCGCTCCGAAGCGGTGGTGGTGTGCGTCGCAATCGGTGGCCAGAATTGCCTCTGGGTTAGCGCCGCAAATCAGCTACTATCGATGCCCCCAAGGGGGGCCTGCGGAGTTTTCCGAGCGGAACAGATCACCGAGGAGGTAGGCGTTCGGGAGGTTGCTGGCTGTCTGCTGACTCAGGTTGCTAACAGGGTCCGGGGTTCCGATGGACCGGGTCGGAGGTGCACGATAGAAAAAGTCCTGGGGGTCGGTGGTGTCTTCTTGCGAGCGCGGGATCACGTCGCTCTGGCGCAGTGGTATGGCGAGCACCTGGGTCTTGATATCGACGACAGCTGGTGGGGCGCCATCTTGCCGCTGACCACCGAGCACGATCCCGCGGGAGCACAAGTCGTCTGGAGCGCGTTCAAGCAGGACACGGACTACTTCGCTTCGCTCCAGCAGCAGGTGATGATCAACTACCGCGTCAGGGACTGCCACGCCATGGTCGCGCAGCTACGCGCTGCGGGTTGCGACGTTGCCGAAAAGGTGGAAGAGAGCGAGTTCGGCATCTTCGGCTGGGTCACCGATCCGGAAGGCAACAAGGTCGAGCTCTGGCAGCCGCCCGCCAGCCTGCCGTGCACTTGAGTCCAGAGGCCGTCGGTGGAACCGCTGCCGATTTCGGGGCCCACCCCCTCACGCCTGCTCTCCGATCCAGCCACTCCCATCTGGAGACTCAAAGATGATCTGTCGCGCACTGTTCGCCGCATTGCTGCTGTCGCTGACCTTCGCTGCGCAAGCGGACGAGAAGCCGTTTGTCGTCCATGAGTGGGGTGTGATGATTCGCGACGGGCGGCAGTCCCATGGGGGCCTGGTTCCGATGTCGGGTGCGTTGCCCCGCTTCGTGTTGAATCACAAGACGAGTTATACGCCCAAGCGTGTGGACCACGGCTGGGACAAGCCGGTCTTGCACTTTTATGGCACGCCGGGGCTGCAGGTCGAGGTTCAGGTGGGCGTCG
>CAZANL010000543.1:0-3896 GCA_964486115.1 uncultured Planctomycetota bacterium | reverse complement strand
AGCATGACCCTGGAAAGCCAATCGATTCAGGCCCCTGGCAACACGCGAATGTGCGTCCCGCCGTTCACCACGCCGAGCATCGAGCCGGAAGGCGGGGTGCGGTTGTGCTCTGCGGCGAGCATCTTCAACTACCTGGACGAGACCCTCATGGGGTCCGTTTGCGACCGCGTGCGCAGTCTGCCGGGCCGAGGCGCGTTGTCGGATCGTGAGAGATCTTGACCGCACGCGTGAGCGTCGTCATCCCCTGCTTCGACCACGGTCGCTTCCTGCGCCAGGCGGTGGACAGCGTCCTGCAGTCGACACACGAGAATGCCGAGGTTGTGGTCGTCAACGACGGATCGACGGACGACTCGTTGGCAATCGCCCGGTCCTACGGCTCCGAGGTCCGAGTGGTCGATCAGCCCAACCGCGGTCTCTGTGCTGCGCGCAACGCGGGGCTGGCCGTCGCCTCCGGAGAGCTCGTCAACTTCCTGGATGCCGACGACCGACTCGACCCGGAGTTTCTCGAACGCATGGTGGACGCCGCGGAACGAGAGCCGGACACGGCAGTGTTCTGCGGTGGATGGACCCTCATGGACGCGGATGACCACCCCTTGGGTTCAGGCAAGGTCTCGTTCCCCGACGACATCTACCGGTTCCTACTTGGTGGTAATCCGATGCCTTGCCATGCCGTGGTGACCCGGCGCGCAGCACTGGGCGAGTCCCCTCCCTTCGACGAGTCGCTCTTGTCGCTGGAGGACTGGGACCTGTGGCTCCGGCTCGCCGCGGCCGGTCATCGTTTCTCTGCCGTGCCAGACGCGAACGTCTACTACCGGCGCTACGAGGGCTCGATGTCGCGGGACATCGACGGCATGCTCGCGGCGGCGCGCCAGGTCTACCGCAGGCACAGAGGCAAGCACTGGCTAGCGCGGGTGCGTGGGATGCGAGCGATCCGCTTCGGGTTGTACTGCGAGAACGTGCTACCGAGAGCTCGGCGCGATGGCCTGCGCTCCCTGCCGGTCGAACTGTGGCGTCACCCAAGCTTGATCGAGAGCCTGCCGCTGCACCTGATCCTCGTGGTGTGCCCTCCGCTGCGGCAACTCCTTGGTGTCTCGGAGCAGGCGTTCACCCGGGATTTACGAACTGCTCGGTGACGACTCAGAGTAGCGAGCGATCACTTCTTCGGTGTCGCCGCTCGCCGCGATCCTGCCCTTGTCGATCCAAATGGCTCGCTCGCAGATTCGAGCCACCGCCCCCATGTCATGGGAGACCAGGAACATCGTCTTCCCGCGCTGCTTGAACCCTTCCATCGTGTCCATGCACTTGCCCTGAAAGTCGCGATCGCCGACGGCCAGTGCCTCGTCGATGAGCAGTATGTCTGGATCAATGTGGGCTATGACCGCGAATCCGAGCCGGGCGCCCATCCCGGTCGAATACGTGGACAGGGGGGAATAGACGAACTGGCCGATCTCGGTGTATTCGATGATCGACTCGAGCTTGGCATCGACCTCATCGCGCTGGAGGCCGAGCAGGCTCGCGTTGAGGTAGATGTTCTCGAGTCCGGTCAGCTCCGGGGCGAATCCGGCACCGAGTTCGAGGAGCGGGCCGATCCGACCGTTGACGACAACTTCACCCATCGTCGGGTAGGAGGTCTTGGCGATCAGAGCGAGTAGCGTGCTCTTGCCCGATCCGTTGGCGCCGATCACTCCGACGGCTTCGCCCTGGCCCACGTCGAACGAGATGTCGCGCAGCGCCCAGTGCTGTTCCGCTGGATTTGTGCGCCGCATGAGCCTGCGGAACAACTCCTTGGCGAGGAACGGCTGCTGCCGAACGATCCGGTAGGCCTTCGAGACATCTTTGAGTTGAATGGCCAGGGTCATCAGATCAGGTCCGCGAAGACGCGCTCGTGCTTCCAGAACGAGCGCATACCGATGTAGCCGATGACCACGGTGCCGACGATCGCCTGCCCGAAGGGGATGAGACCCGGCGCGGTACCGTGGAACAGAACGTCCCGATACGCGGTGAGGATGCCTGCGATGGGGTTTGTGTAGTAGAGGTGGTAGCTCACGGCGCTGAGACTGGCGAGCTGCTTGTCCGAGAAGATCACCGGGCAGACCCAAAACAGCACCGTAAGCAGGGACTCGGTGATGTACTGGACGTCGCGGTACACCACATTGAGACCTGAGACGAGCAGGCCGAGCCCGATGCAGAGGCACAGTTGCACCGCGAAGATCGGTACGATCCACAAGAGGTGAAAGCCGAAGTGACCTCCTTCGAGCGGAAAGGTCAGCAGTAGCACCAGCAGCAGGATCGACTGGATCCCGTAGTGGATCAGGTGTGTGGCCACGATCGCGATGGGCAAGATCTGGCGTGGGAACGCAGACTTCTTGACCAGTGCGGCGTTTCCCGGGATCGCGTGGACGCAGCCAGTCAGGCAGTAGGCGGTGAAGTTGTACGGAATCAACCCGACGATGCACATCGCGGCGAAGCTCATCGGAGCTTTGAACACGACCACCCACACGACCGTCAGCGTGCCAATCATCACGATTGGGTTCAGCAAGGTCCACAGCATGCCGAGCGACATGCTGCGGTACATGACCTTGAGGTTCTTGCCAACCAGGTTGCTGAGAACGAAACGGTATCGGTAGAGGTCAGTGAAGGTCTGCACAGCGGCTCGATCTAGGTGAGCAGGCGCAACGACAAGGCGTGTGGCCCTCCGTCGTCAACCAAGAACCTTGCCAGCGGGATCCCACCGGGCCTCACCCGACCCGAGAGCGCCCTGTGGGAGGTAGCCCGCGCAACTCTGCGACCCAGACACCGGCGAGGATCCACGCTGCTCCCACCCAGTGGAGCTGCAGGCGGGACATGCTCGAGCGGATGTGGTGCTCCATGTCGGCTTCAGGTGACAACAGGAAGGGGCCGAGCACCGAGAGCAGCCCCAGGGCAGTGAAGATCCACAAGCTCGGTTCTGGCAGTCGGACCTTCTTCAGCGCAAATGCCATAGCTGCGAGCAATGGCACCCAGAACGTCAGCGCGAAGCCCATCCGGAGGAAGGCGTAGCGCGCAAAGCCCGAGACGACGTGTCCCGTTTGTTCGACCCGTTCGAGGAGCTGGTCGAAGCCCTGCAGGTACGTGCCTATCGAGGTGCCGCTACCGCTCGTGCCCGCCACGACGAGCGGTAGCGCCAGCAGCAAGGCCGGGAAGGCTGCGGCGGTGATCCAGATGCGGGCTCGCGCACCGACTCGTGTGCGTAGCAGTACGTCGCTTCCGACGATGAGAGTGCCGATTGCACCGAGCGCAGTCCACACGATGACGTGTGCGCTCGAGTTTCCGAGGTGATAGAGGTCGTTCTGTAGCGGGAGCCAGAGAGCGGCGCCGAGCAACCAACCCGCCGTCGCGGTTCTGAGCAGTTGTGTTTCTGAGCGGCACCAAAGCACGGGAATCGCAACCGCGCCGTAGACAAGCCCTTCGGGCTTGACCAGCACGGCGGTGAAGATCCCGAGGAACATTAGCGTGCGATCCTTCAGCAGTAGACCGGCCGCGCTGGCCGCCACGCACGTCGTCAGGAAGAGCTCTGCGTATCCCGAATCGGCGCCCCCGTTCGATGGCGTGATCAGTGTCGGCGTGGTGCCGACTGCCAGAGCGACCAGCCACGGAAGCGCTCCGCCACGCTGACTGTGACGAAGGGCAGTGCCAACGGTCGCCACCAACAGCAGGTAGAGCAACGGCAACAGCAGCCGGCCCGAACCGGGACCGAGCAGGCGATTGCCGGCGGCCATCAGGAGCGGCTGCAGGAGTGGGTAGTCGCGGCTATGGCTGAACACACCCGCGTCGCGGAAGAACGGTTGCTCGATCGTAGGCTCGACCGATAGCCAGAAGGCCTTCAACTCCCAGGCCACGACTCCGTCCCAGTGCCG
>CAZANL010000542.1:1705-3897 GCA_964486115.1 uncultured Planctomycetota bacterium | reverse complement strand
CGCTTACTACGGCGTCGGACAGATGACCACCGAGGCGATGTGGCTGGCCAAGAAGCTCTTTCAGGGCTATCTGGGAACCAACAACGTCGGATCCAACGCTGAGCTCTGCCTGGCCGCCTCGGCCGGTGGTCACGAGCTGGTGTTTGGCAACGAGGGCAGCTTCTCCTGCTATCAGGACTACTGCGACGCCGAGGTCCTCGTGCTATATGGTTCGAACCAGTTGATCAACCATCCGACGATCTTCGAGCGCTATTACCGTCGCAACGAATCGGCCGTGAAGGTCGTGATCGATCCACGGGTCACCGAAACCGTGCGAGCCGTACTGGCCGAAAATCCTGCCCGAAACATCCACCTGCAGATCAAGAGCAACGGCGACTGTCTGCTCAACATGGCGATCGCTCACTGTCTGTTCACCCGTGGCTGGGTGGACGGTGATTACCTGTCGAAGTATGTCGAGCCCGAGTCCCTGACACGCTTTCAAGCTGCCGTCGAGGCCCACCCACCCGAGGTGGTAGCGCGCCGAATAGCGGTCAGCCCGGACCGAGCTCAACATCTGCAAGACCAGATCGAACGCCTGGCCGAGCTCTGGGCCACGCGCAAGGTGGTCACGACCAGCTCCGTGGGAATCAACCAGACCAGCGGCAGCGAGGGCGTCGCCAGCATCCTGAACCTACATCTGCTGACTGCCAACCTGGGAGAGCCCGGCCGAGGCCACGTTCGACTGGCCGGGCAGTCGAACGCCTCGTCCGAGCTGGCGATGGGATTCAACTGCAAGCTGTTGCCCTTCCGGCTGTCGGTCGAGCAGCGGCGAGACCGGGTGCGAATGGCCCGCCTGTGGGACGTTCACCCCTGGTCGCTCCACCCGGTCCGCGGGGTCAACGTCACCGATTATCCGCGGTCCGAGCACCTGCGTTTCTTCTTCGTCCAAGGAACCGATTTCGTCCGTAACTTTCCAGACTTGACCCGATGGCACCGCAAGCTTCGCAAGAGCTTCGTCGTCGTCTGCGACCCGTTCGAGACCCCCGGTGTGCGGGAATTCGCCGACGTGCTGCTGCCAGGGCGGACTCACGCCGAGGTGGACGGCACCTACCTCAACGGTGAGCGAAACTTCCAGCCGCTGAGGCGAATCCTCCATCCGGACCACGATGCCCGCAGTGACATCACGGTGCTGGTCCAGCTCTCACGCGCGATCGCCGACAAGCTGATTGCGCTGGACCAGCAGGTGACCGATGTCAACGAGGTCTACATCGAGAATCGGCGGCGTACGCCACTTTCGATCCTGCGACCCAGAGACAGCCGCCGACGCTATCCAGACGGCGCCCCGGAGCTGGAGGAGATCGAACGCCGCGTCCGCAGCGGCAATCGCGACATCGACCCACGGCCCATCCGGCGCAACTTCGCCTACCCGCTGACCGAGCGGGACCAGGTGGACGCCGCCAGGGTCTGGGAGGAGGTTCAGGCGGCCAGTCGCGGCATGTACAACGAGTTCAGCGATGGCGCGGGCCAGGCGATCCGCTGGGACAGACTGAGCCTGGAGGGCGGGATCCGCTGGGGCGGAGACCGACGCTACCTGCGAGACCAGGGCCCCACCGAACAAGAAGACCCTGGCGCCATCTTCCCGCGCAGGTTTCAGACCGAGTGCGGTCGGGCCCGATTGGTCGTTCCGCGCTCCGAGCTACTCGAGCCGGTCGCCACAGACGGTGACCGCTTCAACCTGATCACCGGGCGCGGGACGATCGGCCCGAGGTCCGAGTTCTACGGGGTACGGGTGTTCAACAGCGGGGTCAAATGTGGCGGTGACGAACCCCCCGAGCATGCCGTGTTCGTCTCTCCGTTCGACGCGGATCGACTGGGTATCGCTCCAGGCGAGTTGGTTCGGCTGACCTCCGATCGTGGCGCACTGATTTATCCGGCTCAGATTGCCGGCGAGGTGCCCCCCGGGCATCTGTTCCTCAGCTTCTTTCCGGACAGCCAGCGGCGGACGCCGAACACCCTACTGCCGAGCGAGCACTTCTGCCCCCACGTCTTTCAACCTCGAATCAAGATTCTCCCGGTGCAGCTCGAGCGGGTCTGTTAATCTTCGTTTAATCCTGGTCCGCTAGAATGCACCGCGGCGGGATTCACTGATGACGCGTAGGAGACCAATACCATGAGACGATTGGCAATCGGGCGATTGCTCTTGCTCGGGTGGC
>CAZANL010000542.1:0-1695 GCA_964486115.1 uncultured Planctomycetota bacterium | reverse complement strand
ACCCGAGATCTCCAACCCCGTTCCCCGCAGCTTCGATCGCGCGCTACGGACCACGTTCGCCAAACACATCCAGCTGCTGGCACCCAGTGGCCAGCCGATTCACCTGTTCGCCCAGGAGGGAGTCAGCGATGCGCAGCTTCGTCGCGCCTGGCGGATCATGCGCTTCTACCTGACCGATGCCCCGGGAACCACTCATGGCTCGCGAAAGTCCGCAGTCGCCAACATGATGGCCCGTCGACAGGCCGCTCTGTTCTACTTCGACACCGAAGCACAAGCCCAGCGGGCTCTTCACGGCAAGCTGGGCGACCTGGAGATGCACGGCCAGGACCTGTATGCCACCGAATCGCCGGTGGAGGGCTCGCCAGCCTGGCTCGAGAACACCACCCGCGACGCGGCCTACGAAGAGATCTTTCATCTGGTCCACGGAGCCGGGATCATCCCCGCGCTGCCGGCCTACCAGCGGGTGATCGCCTCGGCGACCCGCCACGCCATGCGACGCAAGCTGTGGATCGCCAGCCCGGAGTGGATCCGCGAGGGGAGCACCACGCACGAGTACATGATCAGCGTGATCGATGTCCACTATGGCCTGTGGGCCCACGACCCGGATCGGGACGGATCCTCTTTCGGCGGCGAGTACCTGCTCAACACGAGAGCCATGCTGAAGCGCAAGGACCCCCAGGGATACAAGGCTCTGCGCCAGTTCCTGCCGGACCGGCTCGACCACCCCGTCGAGCTTGCGGCCTCCTTCGAAGGCACCTTTTCGCTGCGCCACGACAAGCGCCTGGCCTACACCCGCAAGTCACGCTACCTGCAGCACGTGACGCTGACAGGCAAACAGGCCGCCAACCTGGTAGGGAACGACCGAAACAACGGGTTGACCGGCAACGACGCAGACAACCGGCTGACCGGGGGCGGCGGCGATGACATGCTGGTCGGCGGCAAGGGAACCGACACCGCCGTCTTCCGCGGCCCGCGCAGCGAATACCGCCTCATCCGCCGCAAGACCTGGCTGGCCATCGAGGACCGGATAAGGGGACGGGATGGCACCGACCGTCTGTCCGGGATCGAGATCCTCCGCTTCACTGACGGCGCGGTCGAGGCGCAGAACGTGAAGTGACAACCAGGGCCGGTCGTCAAATCCGCGCCTCGAGCAGTGCGGTGGAGTAGACGCTACACACCGTCAGAATAGCGAGTATTATGGCCAGATGGCCCATCACCAGAGCGCCGGACTGCTGATGTACCGCGTGCGCGACGGAGTCCTCGAGGTGTTGCTGGCCCATCCCGGCGGCCCTTACTACCGCAACAGAGATGATGGGTGCTGGACCCTGCCCAAGGGAGCCATCGAAGAGGGCGAGGACTTTCTGTCCACGGCTCGGCGTGAGTTTAAAGAAGAGACCGGGATCGTGCCGACGGGCGAGATGATCTCGCTCGCGTCGATCCGGCAGAAGGGCGGAAAGACGGTCCATGCCTGGGCCTTCGCCGGTGACTGGGACGACTCGCAGCCGATCGTCAGCAACAGCTTCGAGATGGAATGGCCGCCGAAGTCCGGCCAGATACAGTCATTCCCCGAAATCGACCGTGCCGCGTTCTTCGCCCCCGACGAGGCGAAGCGGAAGATCATCCAGGCCCAGGCACCGTTGATCGAGCGCCTGCAAGATCGCCTGCATGACGGGCACTGAGCAATTACGAACCTAC
>CAZANL010000541.1:3649-3908 GCA_964486115.1 uncultured Planctomycetota bacterium | reverse complement strand
GGTGGTACTTCTCAGCTGTGTCGCGAGGCTCGATCTGGATCGGCCGCAGGTCTCCCCTGATGAAATTGGGTGAGATGACGGTCAGGTTCAGATCATTTCGTTCGGCCAGTCGGGCGATGACCGTGCGGTTGATCTTGACGACATAGCTATGACCGATCGTGAGGATTCGCATGGACTCGCCTCGAAGAGGTGTTCCAGTCTGCCGGAGATTCTAACAAGGCGCCATTGACGAAGCGACTATAAGGCCAGGATAGGCGCT
>CAZANL010000541.1:0-3639 GCA_964486115.1 uncultured Planctomycetota bacterium | reverse complement strand
GCCGAGTTGGAGGCCCAGCTGTTCGATGCAGTATTCCCGGCTGCGCTCACTGCAGACTCGGAGCTCGAGGGACTTGTCTTCCTTACTCGGTCCGGTTGCAGGCGGCGCAGTGATGGAGGCTCTGGAATTTGTCGGCTGCTGGCTGGCTGCGAAATTGTGCGTGGTGTAACCGATACGCCAACGCTTCGAAGAACCCGCCCCCCAACAACGACAACGGTTGCCCATGCTGGCCAGTATGGGCAGGGGGGGCGGCGTGGTCTTGCTGGTGCCGGAAGGGGACGCTGTCGCCCTGGCTCGGGGCATCGAGCAGATCCGCAGCGAAGCCGGATTGGTCCAGCGCTTGCGCGACCTGGGAGCCGCCCGGGCAGCCGAATTCGGCTGGGACAGCGTGGCTGCGCGCATTCGCCAGGCTTACCAAGTGGTGCTGGCTGATCGGAAAGTCCCGGGGTAGACTGCAGCAGGTTCCAGGCTCCGTCAGACCAGACCGCGGCTTGTGGGCGAAACCGGCCCGTCGATGACTCGTCTCGCGGCCTTGGTGCGCCAGAGAAACTGGTGCCGTAAAATCCGGATTCCAGCGAGACCAAGCCGGTGCTCGCGGAACGTGCCAACACATGGACTCTGCGCCCGATCGAATGGACCGGGCCCACCTCACATCTGGCCCCCATGCGCCTTGTCGACTGGCTCGAGAAACGCTTCAGCAAGTACGCCATTCCGCGACTGATCAACCTGATCGCGATCCTCAACGCATTCTTCTATCTGATGTCGATGATGCACGGCGACCAGGCGATGATGCAGCGATACGGGCTGGAGCGAAATGCCGTCCTCCAGGGTGAGGTCTGGCGGCTGGTCACCCACGTCGTCCTGTTTCCGCAGATGAATCCGCTGTTCATGCTGTTCGCGATCTATCTGCTCTGGCTTTACGGGACCGCGCTCGAGCAGGACTGGGGCTCGTTCCGCTTCAACCTTTTCTATTTCACTGGCGTATTGGCCACCACCATCGGAGGGCTGCTCGGCGGCGGGGCGACGTCTGGCTGCGTGGCGCTCAACACCAGCATCTTTCTGGCTTTCGCCGCGCTATGGCCCAACTTCGAGTTGCTGCTGTTCTTCCTGATACCGGTCAAGGTCAAGTGGCTGGCCTGGATCACCTTCGGCTTCTACGGGCTGACACTGATCAATGGACCGACCACCACCAAGCTGGTCATCCTGGCCAGCCTGGCCAACTACGGCCTGTTCTTTTGGCGCGATTTTTATCACGCGATGTCGGATCGCTCGCGTCGCGAGCAATTCCAGGCCCAGATGGCAGCCGAGCGATCCGCGAGCTTCCACCTGTGTGTTGTCTGTCAGCGCACAGAAAAAGACGACAACAGGCTCGAGTTTCGTGTCTGCACCGACTGCGGCAACGAATACTGCATGGAGCACCTGGATCATCACGACCACTGAGCCGGAACACGATCGCTTCGTCGTCGAATAGCCACGCAGCACCATCGCCGAGACCGAAGGACTCCACCTGTGATTCGCTCACGCCACCCCGGTTGCCTGCCGAACCGTCGACCGCTTTCGGTAAAGACCTCTTTACGAGATTCTGTAAACCGACCCTTGCACATGCCCCGGGTGAAAAGGAATTGTCAGACGCCAATAAACGACACAAGCCTTTTCACCTCTGAGCCTTGAGGCTTGTCACCTGGGATTGTTGGACGCAATTGGCAAGCCACTTGCGTACTAGCTTCGCCCGATGAAAAGGCAAGGTATGGTTGTTGGAATCACCTTGCCGGCTACGTTGTTGTTGCTCTTGGCGTGGTCCGGCGACGAGCCGAACCAAGACACCACACTCACTCGGCGCCGGCATGTCGAAACACAGCTTTCAGCGGCCTCGGATCGCCAGCCCCTTCAGCAGCGCCAGCTTTCTGTCGAAAAGACAATCGGCCAGCCGCGGTCATCGATTCGACAGGTCATCCGCGCCGAATCGGGCCGCCGGGCGAGCCCGCGGACAACCTCGCCATCGCGACGCCAGCAGTTGTTCCAGTTGATCAACAGCGGGAAGCCGATCGACGCCACTCTACTCGAGGAGTTGCTGGCCATCGCAACTAGCTCGACCGACATCCCCAGCCGGACGCTGGCTATCGTCCGCGCGCGTTCCTCGGAGGTTTCCTTCGACAGTGCGTCCATCGCCTTCCCGCGCGCACCGTCCCGATCACCCTCGCGCCTGCGCCGACCGTCGTAGCGTTCTCGATCCCGGTCGATGTGGATCTTTTTCCTGTAGCCCGGATCCCGCGCTGGCACCTCTGGCGCCTGGGCCTCGACCTCCATCTCCGAGCCCGTCGGCGGATCACCCTCCGGTTCCTTCGGCTTCTTCCGGGCCTCCTTGCATGCGGCACAGTACTTCGAGGCGATATGCCCTGCGAAGTTCCCGCCGCAGACTGTGCAGGTCAGGTCGTCCCGATGTGTCTTGGGTGGCTTCTGCTTCACGACTCTCTCCTCCTTCAAGGCTGGTGATCCGGCGGACGTTCACCGGGTAGCTCTCCGGACGACCAAGACCTTGCTGCTTGGCAGCTGGCTGGTCGTCGTCCCGATGCGCTTCTGACAGCGGACTGTGATCTTCTCCTCGTCCACCACCTCGACCGTCGCTCGGGTGTAGGGCGGCCCTTCGGTCAGAAGCGCCACCACGTCACCGGGCGCGATCCGTGCTCCCCGCCCGTCAGTCGCCACGATTGTTGCCTCTCATCTTCTCGGGAGATACGTACCGGAGGCGATCGGGAAGTGTCGGATCGCTCGTCGGTCTTCAGGTGTGAACTGGCAATAGGCCGACAAAGCGCCGCTCGAGGGGAGGTCTGTGAAAGAGGGAACTCGCGAACTCGCTTCAGGCGCTGAGACAAGTCAGGCGGTGGAGGTGTTGCCGAGGGGCCATCGCGAAGGAGTGGCCACCGGGGGCTTCGGAGATCCTACCACCCCCGGCAGTCTGCTGCTCTTCGGCCCACCGGCACGGGGCCGGGGGCACAGGAAGCGGGCCTGGGTATCAAGTGCTCTGCGCCCCGGACCTCCTGGTGGAGTGACCGGAACGAGCTGGCATGCTGAAACACTGGCCGCGCGAGAACCGAGGTTGTTGTTGCGCGCCGATGGCGCGTTCCTGTTGCGGTTGGAGGACCGCGCGTTGATCGCGGTGTTGTTCCAGCTGCCCCCTCGGTTGACGCGGGCGCTTCGGCCCGTTCCCCTGGGTGTTGCCTCAGCCGAACCAGCTGCGACGTAGCTGGTAGGTGTTCCCGTGCGCCATGTGCGCCAGTACCGAGCGGTGTGACTCGCTCCCCGCCCCGCTGCGCAGCCGCGCGCGGGCGCGCCGCAGGTTCTGCGGCCGCAGGCGCAGCGTGTTCGCATAGACCTGCCAGCCCAGGTACGGCAGCCCGGTCCGGGTTGGGGCCAGACGCGTGACCCGCTCCTTGAGCCTCAGCTGCAGGGGGTCGGCCAAAAAGCCGCGCACCGCGACCAGCGCTTGCGACAGCTGGTGCTTGGTGTTCGCGAGCAGCACGAAGTCGTCCATGTACCTCAAGTACCCGGAGATGCGCAGTGTCTCGGTCACGTGATGATCGAGCCGGTCGAGCACAAGGTTCGCCAGCCACTGGCTGGTCAGACTGCCGATCGGCAGCC
>CAZANL010000540.1:0-3910 GCA_964486115.1 uncultured Planctomycetota bacterium | reverse complement strand
TACGCGCTGCGGCCCCCGACACCCTGACGGCCGGCGTCTACACGGCCAGCGCGGGCAACATGGCCCAGGGCGTGGCATGGGCTGCCAGACAACTCGGCCTGCCCTGCCAGGTGGTCGTCCCTGATCATGCCCCGCAGACCAAGCTGGACGCCATCGCCCGTCTCGGCGCCGAGACGATCCCAGTCCCCTTTGATCGCTGGTGGCAGGTCATCCTCGATCACCGCTTCGACGGCCTCGAGGGCCTGTTCATCCACCCTGTCTGCAACCCTTTGGTGATGGCGGGCAACGGTACGATCGGTCTGGAGATTTTCGAGGACCTGCCGGATGTTGACGCGGTCGTCGTGCCATACGGTGGCGGCGGCCTCAGCTGCGGCATCGCCTCGGCCATACGCGCCCGGCGGCCCCAGACCCGAGTCTATGCCGCCGAGGTGGAGACGGCCGCACCGCTGTCGGCCTCCTTCTCGGCCGGAACGCCGTGCGAGATCGACTACCGGCCGAGCTTCGTCGAGGGGATCGGCGGCAAGGGGATACTGCCCGAGATCTGGCCCCTGGCCCGCGAGCTGCTCGACGGCTCGCTGGTCGTTTCACTGGACCAGATCGCTGACGCCATCCGCCTGCTCGTCGAGCGCCAGCGCGTGGTGGCCGAAGGAGCGGGCGCTGCCTCTCTCGCCGCGGTGCTCGCCGGCCTGGCCGGATCTGGGAAGGTGGTATGCGTGATCAGCGGTGGCAACATCTACTCCTCCCAGCTCTCGGTGATTCTCGCCGGACGGACCCCATGAAAAGGACCTGACTCGAAGGAGACATTCTGTCAACGTGGACAGTTTGTCAGACCCCTCGCACGATCCTGCCCGACTTGCGGCCGACTTCCCAGCCGGCACGCGGATTGCAGTAAATCGGACAGTATGTTCATCGACCGATTTCAGAGGATGCTCCGATGCTGCTGTTCGATCCCCTCTACTGGATGATTGTCGGGCCCGCGATGCTGTTCGCGCTCTTTGCCCAGGCCAAGGTCAAGGGGACCTTCGCTCGCTACCTGCGCGAGCCCAACATGCGTGGCATGGCCGGCGCGCAAGCCGCTGCCGCCGTGCTCGACGCGGCCGGGATCCAGGGCATCGGTATCGAAGAACACCAGGGCTATCTGTCCGATCATTACGACCCGAAGCACAAGGTGCTGCGTCTGTCATCCGACGTGTATCACGGTCGGTCGATCGCCTCCATCGGGGTGGCCGCACACGAAGCGGGCCACGCCATCCAGGACGCTCAGGACTACCTACCGCTCAATCTTCGTGCAGCCTCAGTCCCGCTGGCCAGCTTCGGCTCGATGCTGGCCATCCCACTGATCTTCTTTGGCTTTTTCATCGGCGCGCTCGGGCTGGTCAAGCTTGGCATCGTTGCCTTCAGCGCCGTGGTCGGCTTTCAGCTGATCACCCTGCCGGTCGAATTCGATGCCAGCCGGCGAGCCAAACAAATCCTCCTCGAAACAGGGATCGTCAGCGGACCGGAATCGACGGGTGTGGCCAAGGTGCTCAGCGCCGCCGCGATGACCTACGTCGCCGCGACCATCCAGGCGGTGGCCCAGCTGGCCTATTTTGTCATGCTGGCCTCCGGTAGGGACGACTGAAGCCCCCCCGCTGGCTGCTTGGAGCATGAGCCAGCCAGCCGCCCCCGACCGTTGACCAGCGCCGATGGTCGGGCCAGCTAATTCCGCTTGCCGGCCCCTCGGGCCTTGATCGTGCAAATCGCCGCCTCCCGGACCAGACGCACCGGATCTTTCTCCGCAAGGCCCCTGAGACCGCCTTCCAGAGGAGAGCCGCCAGGCAGGGTACGCTGCTGTACACCGACCACGACCCCATAACGCACTAGCCAGTGCGAGTCCCTGAGTGCCTTGACCAAATGCGTCGCGGCAAGAAACCGCGTCCTCCGGAGCGTGAGATATTGGACCAACGCCTCGGATACCGCAGCACGCACGCGCCAGTCACTGTGGCCCATCAGCCCACGCAGGGTTCGAATCGCCTCGGAGCAATAACTCTCGATCGGCCGCCCCACAGAGCGTGAGAATCGCAGGCCCTTGATCGAGGGGATGATCTGGCCCAGTGCCACAGCTGCGTGGGCGAGCACTCTCGGATCGTCTTGTTTGAGTGCTTCGAGCAGCAAACAAAACGCCTTCAGTCCACCGCTCGCCAGCCCCCGAACTGCCGTGTTTCTCTGGGCCAGATCAGCGACACCGAGTTGCGCGATCAGCGTTTTCATATCCGGCAGCAGATCTCTCTCGCGGTAGATCATCACCACCGCCTTACCGGTCTTCTTGTCGGTCCAGCAGGAATAGGCCAGCTTCTGGTTCTTCAGCAGAGCCTCCATCCATTCCGCAACGGATCCATCATCCAGCACGACATGCCGCCGGGTCTTTTTGAGCGCCGCAGGCACCCGCGGATCGAACCGGATATCCACCTCAGTGAATTGCCCCAGCATTCTCAGCCCCACCTCGAGTGGCCCGGCGATTTCCAGCGAAACTCTCGTCCCCATCTGGTCGGGTATCTTGGTTTCCCGCTGCAAGACCAGCTTACTGCTCGCGCGCAGCTTCTCGGCCAGCATTCTGGCCCGCCTGCGAAGCTCCAGCGGTTCCCCCTTCCGGCTCAGGTGGTCGAGCACAGGCAGGATGGCCCGATCGCATCGACTGAGTTCCTTTACCGCCTTCTCGCGTTTCGTGTAAGAGGAACTCCCCAGGTCGTCGAGCCAGACGAGTATCCTCTCCTGAGCCTGTTGAGGCTCTTTCTCCCAGGCATCCGCCCCCATCGGACCTGCTCCAGCCAGCAACATGCACAGGGCAATCCGTCTCACCATTCTCATCGACATTCTCTCCCATGGTTTACCGTCAGATCGGCCACTTCTACACGCGAGGTGGCCTCACCCTCTGATAGCCGTTCGCCCGGGGATCTTTGCAGGGATCTCGCCAAAACCTCACCCAACGCCGGATCGCCAGGAAAACAGGCGGGGGACTCGTGGCCCTGCAAGGGTCGTCTCCCAATTACCGGCACAGCGAACCGAGCGTCAAACAAGGCCCGTGGCGTCTCCTGCCTGACGGCTGGCTGGCCCACCTCGCCCCAGCCAACCCTCGAGCTACTCGCCAGCACGGCAAAACCCAGCTGAGATCCACAGACCGGATCGCGGGAACACCCTGCGATTGCGCAATGAGGCTGAGCCCGCGGCCCCCTGCCCGATAGGGCTAGATGTCGAGTTCTTCGAGCAGCGCGTCGTCCGCTCGCTCCATGATGAAGCGAAAGCGGCTGGCGGGATCCTTGCCCATCAACTCGGAGACGGTCTGTTCGGTGTATAGCTCGTTGTCGATCACTACCCGCAGCAAGGTGCGGTCGTCGACGTTCATCGTGGTCCGACCCAGCTCGGCGGCGTTCATCTCGCCCAGCCCTTTGAAGCGCTGAACCATCGGCTTCTTGCCATTCAGCTGGGCCAGCAGCAGGTTCTTCTCCTGATCATCAGCCACCCAGTGGACCTCCTTGCCCAGACGCACCCGGTACAGGGGCGGTTGGCACAGATAAACGTGACCCTCTCGGATCAGCTCTGCCAGATAGCGGTAAAAGAAGGTCAGTAGCAGCGTGGTGATGTGGTTGCCATCGCTGTCGGCATCCATCAGCAGGCAGATCTTGTGATAGCGCAGCCGGCTGATGTCGAAGTCACGGCCGACCCCGCAGCCAAGCGCCTGGATGACGTCGGTCAGCTCCTTGTTCTCGAAGACCTTCTTCTGGTTGGCCTGTTCCACGTTGAGCACTTTGCCGCGCAGGGGCAAGACCGCCTGGGTCCGGCGGTCTCGAGCCTGCTTTGCATTGCCGCCGGCTGAGTTGCCCTCCACGATGAACAGCTCGCACCGGTCGGGGTCGCGCTCCTGGCAATCGGC
>CAZANL010000539.1:0-3911 GCA_964486115.1 uncultured Planctomycetota bacterium | reverse complement strand
CGCCAGAGCGCGAGGATCGGGTCGCCGCGGTAGGCCAGGGGCACCTCCGCGGTGGGGCGGGCGCGCGTCACCACGTAGCCCTGCAGGTAGGGTCCGCTGCTGAAGTCGATACCGCGAACCACCTGGTGCTGATGGTGGACCGCTGGTCGGAAGGGGATCTCTTTGAGTGAGCTCTTGGATACCTTGATTGTCTCCTGGGTGAAAATTTGCGGGATGTTGTATTCGTCCTGGGTGAAATAGAAGCGCCCGTGACCCCAGCTGGCGATCCGCCGCATCAGGGTCACCTCGGCGGCATTGCCCACAGCAACCGTGCTCACCGTGATTCGCTCTAGCGACATACGCGTCACCAGGCTCTGGTAGTCGGCGGCGTTGGTGTGACCGTCGGACAACAGAATGACATGCTTCAGCTTGGCCTTGACCTGGAGCAGTGCGTCGTAGGCATCTTTGAGTGCAGGGTAGAAGTAGGTGCCTCCTCCCGGCTCGACCTTGGCGATCGCTTCGACGATCGTGTTGCGGCTGATCACGTTGCGCAGTGGCACGGCCCAGGAGGCGCTCGAGTCGAAGGCCACCACACCGATCCAGTCCTTGCGGCCGAGCAATTCCACCACGGCCGCCGCCGCGTCCTTGGCCAGCTCCATCTTCTTCCCGCTCATCGAGCCGCTCTTGTCGATCGCCAGCACGATGGCGATCGACGGGAGCTCGAGCTTCTGGGGGATATCGATCCTGACGGGCAGGATCTCCTGAATCGGTGTCCGATAGTAGCCACCGCGCCCGAAGCTGTTGAGGCCGCCGACCATCACGAAGCTTCGCCCTCGTTGCTCGACATAGTAGCGGATCAGTTTCATCTGGCCCTGGGTGAGCTTGGTTGCCGGCACATCTGAGAGAATGAAGCAATCGTAACGAATCAGATCCCACAGCTCAGTGGGGATGCCCACGGCGGGTCGCGTTTCCACCTGAATTTGCTCCCGGTCAAGGGCTTCGGCAAGGAAGCGCTCCTTGCCCTCTGTCCCCTCGACGAGCAAGACCCGGGGCTTGGTGCCAGCGACCGACAGGAAAGCAGTGCGGGAGACAGGCGGTCGCGGTCGGACGCTAGCGACTCGCTCCGGCGTGAAGATCGCCTTCAGGTGATGTGGCCCTTTTTCCCGAGCCACCAACGTGAAGCGGAAGGGACCATTCTTTCCGGGGTTCAGCGTCACGCTGCGTCGAAGGCTCTCCGGGCGGGAGTGAGTGACCTCGATCTGCAGCAGGCCCGAGGCTTGCTGGCTAGCCCAGATCTGGACCGCCAGTTCGACTGACTCGCCGAGAAACGCCTGGCGGGTCGACAGCCGGATCGGCTCGATCCGTATCTTTTGACGGGAAGGCAGCTGAACCGGATAGACCGCCACGGGTATCTGCTGCCGAGCCAGCGGGCCCACCAGGGACAGGGCCTTGCCGGCTGTCTGGTTGCCGTCGCTGATCAGGACGATCCGCTTCTCGACGCGTGGCGGAAAGCTGAGCAGCGCTAACCGCAGCGCGCCTTCGAGGTTGGTCTGGCTGCCTTCGACCGGTATTGCCAAGGCCCTCTTGACCTGGGTCAAGGTCAGCTGCTTGCGCGGCGGCACCGCGAGCAGGGGCTCGTTGCCGAACAGGATGATGCCGACCTGAGTCTCCGGATGCTGGGTTGCGAGTAGCCGGTCGATCTGGGCCAGGACCTTGGTCGTCGTTGCCCCCGTCAGGCTGTGTGAGCGGTCGATCAAGATCAAGATCGCCAGCCGGTGCGAGTGCTGCTCGAGTTGCGGTCGTGCCAAGGACAGTATCAGCAGCGTCAGCAGCAGCAATCTCAACCCGATGGCGGTGAGGCGCCGGAGGCGTCCCGCGCGTGCGGTGGGATTGTGGGCAATCCACACTGCTAGCGGCAACAGGAGGAGCAGCAGCAGGAAACCTGGGCTCCCGAAGGTGATGCGCATCAGCATAGTTTAACACGGAGCCTGGCATACGGCTCAAGATGTCGGCCTGTCTGGTCGACAATAGAGTAGAAATGGAAAGTCTGCCGAGTGTACTCAATCAGAGCCAGATGTCAGAAGGCACGCCCCTGGCGAGTCCCCAGGCTCAGCGTACGATCGCACAGGAAAATGGCGCGGAGAGCAGGTCGAAAGCTATCGATTCGCTGGAGCAGGCACAGTTCGGAGACCGCGAACAAGATGGGCGGCACATGCATGCCCGCATACTCTCGGTCGAGATCGAGTACCAGGCAACGCGGCGACTTCAAATGGACAGCGACGAGGCGTCCGGGAGGCGAAAGAACTTCAACTTCCGCGCTGTCGAAGCCTATGTGGAGGCCGGGCGTTTCGGTCTGGGGCAGGATGGCCTGATGAGCCAACTCCGGGGGATTTTCAGTCCGGATTCAGTTGCGGGGCGTATTGCGTCCTATGCACTCGAGGGCTTCCGTGGGCAAGAGGATCCAGCGACCGAGGCGGGGCGGGCCGAGCGAGTTCAATTCAGGGGTGGGGCGCAACACTCTGTACGCGAAGGGGTAGACAAGGCGCTGCGTAAGCTGCGCGGTCTTCCAGAGCAGATACGCAGCCTGGGTGATGAAATTTACCGGATCGTCGAGCTGATCCTCGACGAGTTTGCCGAGGAGGGCTCGGTCTCTTCGAGCCAGGCCGAGGGCAGCGAGCTCCAGCTGGCCATCCCACAGACCGTGCACGACGGTCGGGGTGGCGGAGTAGAGCGGGTTGAGCCAGCGTTCAGCGTCAGCTTCGAGCCGGTGCGGATCGACCTGGTCGCCTGATCCGGCCGGCGCCTGTTAAAATAGCAGAAGGGCGCGGCAAGGTGATACGGATCGACCCCGTCCAGAGTATCGTACCAACTTCCGTCTGCGCTGCCTCAGCCGCGCTGCCTCCCATGGCGTTCGGTTGCCGGTTAGCGTCTTCTGGGAGATCGCTCTAGCACCACATTGGTTTGGTGCCCCCTGTTTGCCATTCGTTGGCCCTCAGGTTTTCGAGCGACTGCCGTCTCCCCGAACGTGTCGGGGGCATCCGCTTTTCAACTTCACCGCGCCTTCGGAGTACTCGGAAGATGGTTGCTCCGCAGTCACCCGACGGAGCTCCTCTCCGGGTTTTTGGGCCCCTGCAGCGCCAACTCAGCCGGTCCACCACCCGCGGGTTTTGCCTGCCCGCTTCGTTCCGCCCTCAGGTTTTCTCAACCTCCCGACGGCTTTCTCCCGGCTGAGCCTTGGAGCTTTTTTCATGCTCCAGGCACTCGTGGGGTTCCCACTGGCCTCCCCCAGGGTTTTCCCTTCCTCTGTCGCGGAAACCCGAGAGCTTCCTCCCCCCATGGGCTTTTGTGTCCGGCCAACGACCGGTCTCCCGACCCTCCGGGGTTTTGACGAACAGAGACCCGGCTAACCTCATCGAGGCTGCCAACCCTCACGGAGTTCAGCTGCCACCCGCTGCGAACAGCGTTTAGCACGATCCGGACCCACTCTCGCGCGCCCTTCAATGCGGGATAGCCTACGGATCTCAAACTACCTGTCGACGTCGTTATAAGTTTTTCTCGGATGTTCACATCTCACGCTCGAGGATCGGCTTAAGCTGTGAGTCGTGTAGACTTATGAAAACACTCGCTGCGACCTTTTTGGTTGGCTCTCGATCGGTCTGGGGCGGTTGTCGCAAGTGCTGTTCTGGTGGGCACATCTGGCATGGCTTGGGCCGCCTGTCGTCCGGCTGCGAGCCGGCTGTTCTCGGCATGCCCGATGAATAGCGGGATGCACGAGAACACTTGATGCTGGAGTCGCAGTCCTTATGCTGCACGGCAGCATCCGACAGAGAATCGAACTAAGCTCGACAATTTCACCGGAGGAGAAAATGAAGCAGTTTGACCTTCCCCCGGTTTGGTGGACACGGGATGGTGCTATTTCTCCGTGTTCGAAC
>CAZANL010000538.1:0-3915 GCA_964486115.1 uncultured Planctomycetota bacterium | reverse complement strand
GTCGACGGGCTGGCCAGCGCAAGAGAGCAGGGCAACACCGCCACGGGCATCCTGGTCGCACAGGGCGCTCAACCGGTCAACGGCATCGATGGGCGCCTCGAGTTCCTGTTCGACATCGAGCAGAAGATCGGGCTCACCGGCAAGACGGGGCAGATCGACTTCCGCGAGCGCAACACGGTGCAAAACGTACAGAAGGGAGACGTGATCTGCCGGCTGATCCTGCCGCTACCCGACAAGCCAGGCACCGACATCTACGGCCAGACAGCACGCGGGGAAAAAGGACGAGACGCCCGGGTAGCGGTTCTCGAGAACATCACCTTCGACGACAAGAAGCTGGAATACGTGGCCCAGATTTCGGGCGGCCTGATTCTCACCAAGAACAAGCTGGCGGTGACACCGAACCTGATCATCGACGGAGATGTCGACCTGTCCTCGGGCAACCTGCATGCCGACACAGCCTCGGTCCACGTCAGGGGCAACATTCTGGATCTGTTCGAGGTCAACACCTCGGGAGCGGTGACGGTCGATGGCGGGATCGGGGATGCCATCATCTGTGCCGGCGGGCAGGTCGTCGTCGGCGGCGGCGTGGTGATGAAAGGCAAGGGCCGCATCGAGGCCGGCGGCACCGTCAGCGCGCGCTTCTTCCAGAATGCGACGGTGATCGCCGGCGGGGACATTCTTATCGGCAACTCCGCGATCAACTGCCAGCTCGAAGCGGGTGGCCGGATCCTTGCTCTCAACGGAAAGGGACGCATCATCGGAGGGATGGTCAAGGCTCAGGATGGAGTGCTCGCCAAGACGATCGGCTCAGAGATGGAGGTGCTGACTGAGCTGGTCGTCGAGCAGCATGTGGCATTCGTCATGATCCGCAATCTCAAGAACCGCTTTCGCAACGAGTCGCAGGAAATCGGCAGGCTGATCGGCCAAGATCCTCTCACCGACGAACGGCTCTCGTCAATGCCCGCGCCAAAGCGATCAGCAATCCAGGCGCTGATCTCATACCAGTTGCTGGCTCAGCACAACCTGGAGAACCTGAACAAGCTGCGCGACCTGCTGTTCGAGGCCTGCAAGTCCGTCTCTGGTGGCGTCACGGCCACCAGCCAGATCTATCCGGGAGCACGAGTGACGATTCTGGACCGCACCTGGGAGATCGAGACCCCACTGCTAGCCTGCCGCATCTCCTACGAAGCGGGCAAGGCCGTCATGGCGTCCAGTTCGATCCCTGTTCCGGAGGGGGCCGCCGACAATCCTGGGGCGGCGACCCTCGAGCAGCAGCGACAGAAGGCAGAGATCCTGGAGATCGTCACAGCCATGGGCGACGAGGCGGACCGGCTCGACCTGCCCCGATCACTCAAGATACTGCGCGGCAAGAGCCGCGGGGGGTTGCGGGTCCTGGTGGCTGACGATCATCGGCTGACCCGAGCCGCCCTTCGCCGGCTGCTCGCCAACTCCGGCTTCACGGTCCTCGAGTATGCCGGACAGAGCGTGGTCCACTCGATTCTCGAGCAGTCTGTCAACCTGGTGCTGCTGGACATCGACCTCGGCGGTAGCCGCAGCGGACTCGATACCCTCAAGGATATCAAAGCCCACCCCGACCTGACGGGCCTGCCGGTGATCATGATGACCGTGCACAAAGAAAAGAGCATCATTCAGGCCGCGATGGCCAGCAAGGCAGACGATCTGATCATCAAGCCTTTCGATGACAAGGTCCTGATCTCCAAGGTGACCAAGGCCCTCAACAAGATCGAGCCCACCGTCAACCACACGCCTTGAACCGGAGATCAAGGCGTTGAGCGGTGGCCCACAAACAGACGTACGCGGCCGGTTGCAGCCAGGCCCCTTCACGGGGCAGTCCAGGAACGGCTTAGATGGCCTTCGGTGAGGGCTGCATCGACCAGCCCGACCTGGGCGTCAAAAACAAAAAAAACAACGAACCTCTCGTCGTGAGATGCTTCTAAGCCCGTGAATTGCAAACGATCCAGCAAGTGACCAGGACGCCGTCGGAACCCACCGACTTCTCCACGACCATCGAGAACTGGCCGGAGGATCCCGCCGTGTGCTACCAACGCGTGCATCGACTCTGTCGTAGCCTGCTCAATTCGCCGGAAGAAGCCCAGGAGGTCGCGCAGACAGCCATGTATCAACTTCAGAAGAGCCTGGATCGTTTCGAGGGGCGCTCCGCCTTCTCGACATACGCCTACGCCACCGCGCTCAACGCGGTACGTAGCTTCCGACGAGCTCGCAAGTTCGAACGGGCCCGCTACACGAGCGAACAGACCTCTTTCGACCACATTCCGGACGGAGTGATACCGCCTCCGGATGCAGTCTCCCATACCGAGCGAGAGCAGCTGGTCCGGGAGGCATTGGACTCGATGCCCGCTCAGTATCGTGAAGCATTGATTCTGCGAGTGATCGAGAACCTCTCCTACCGGGAGATCGCCGAGCTGCTCGGCTGCCCACTCGGCACCGTCAAATCTAGACTGCACAACGGCCTGGTCAAACTGGGCCAGCGCCTGCAGGGAGTCCGTCCATGAACTGCGAACAGATCGAAGAACTGCTGGTCCCCTACCTGGACAACGAACTGGAGCCGGATGAAGCGACTGAGTTGAGCCGTCATCTGACAGGCTGCGGGACATGCCGCGAACGGCTGGCCTTTCTGCGTCAATCCGCCGCCTGGATCAGCAGTGCGCTGGCCGACCCGGTCACGCAACAAACAGCGGCCCCCAGCACCATGACCCCCGCGCAACCCGCCACCCCAGTCCGCACCCCGATCCGTAAGGCCTGGAAACCGGTTGCCGCAGCGCTGTGGCTGCTGCTGTTCGCAGGGGGCATGATGTTGCTCCTCGACGGCCGCCTGCGCAAGGTCCTCGAACATTCTCAACAGAGTGTCGCTCGGCACACCCCCGAACAGATCGATCTGCGAAAGACACAGCAAAACCCCACCCCCAGCGGACCGCCAGCTCCGAAGAAACCAGAGGCAGCCACCGGGGAACGCAATGCGTTTTCTGCTGGCTCCGAGGTTTCAGGCCCCGAGCAACAGGCGCAGTACATGAGAAGGCTTGCTGCTCAACGAGCAGCCAACGACCCGCAGAGCATGCGAGTGAGGGAGGAGCGCGATGCTGCACCCGTTCCTTCTGCGACTAAAACGGTGGAGGGATACAGCAACTCACGGGGCAGATACTCGAATCAGGGATCAGGAGATGGGGACTGGGGAACAGGGGCCGGCGGTTACAAGCTGAAAAAAACGGAGCAGAAAAACAACAACACCCCAAACACCTGGAAGCGCTCCATCAAGATCGCCAACACCAGCACACTGATGATCGGCAACAAGGAGAAGCTCCCACTCGAGGCGATGCAGGTGGCCGTACGCCTGGACGGATTCCGCGCTCGAGTTCTGATCGACTTTTACTTTCGCAACACGCACAACCGGCAGTACGAGGGGACCTTCAAGCTGCGGCTGCCCAACGGCGCATCACCCTACTTCCTGGCCTTCGGCCAGACGACCTGGAGAGCAAAAGGCCCCCAGCTGGTCAGCCTGTCCCAGACTGCCGAGATGGGCCATCAGCCTGGCGAGATCATGGCCCGGCGCAAGGGAGAGTGGGCCACTCCGAAGGAAGCCCGGATGGTACCCCGGGCCAAGGCCGCCCGCGCATACGACCAGACGGTACGACGCCGCGTCGACCCAGCCTTGATGGAGTGGGCCGGCGCCGGCGTGTTCAGCGCCCGGATCTTTCCGATCGCACCCAGAAAGGTGCACCGAGTCGTTCTGGGCTACGATGTCGACCTGATCGCCATCGGCGGCGACCAGGCATTCCAGCTCGATCTGCCCGAGAATCTGCCGCGCCTGGCGGTGGATCTGGGTGTTACCCGGACTCCTGGCATGTCGATCGCGGTCACTCCGAAGGCACTCCCGGT
>CAZANL010000537.1:0-3929 GCA_964486115.1 uncultured Planctomycetota bacterium | reverse complement strand
TTCTGGCCACCAATTCTAACCGAACAGGTGGACTAGGTTTTGGGGGGCAGGCCACACCTAACAGAGGATTGTCGACTACATCCGACTTGCACGGGCCAAGATCAAATAAGCCCGCGCGCCCAGCTGCGGAGAACCGACGCCGCCCGAGGCGATCCATTGGACGTTAGCCGGCACCTCTGTGAGGTCGATCCGGAGGGCAGGCGAGCCGGTCCGGAGTTGCGTGACAGATGCTCAATACGTATCCTCGGGTTGGATGTCAGCAGGACGGCCCGACGTGTCGCCGGAGCTGGTCGGTGAAGGCGCTTGGGCATTCGAGATGTTACGTGACCTTCCGAGGTGTTGTATGGCGACTGGCTGGGGGCCAACCGACCTCACGGATGACGAGCTGGCCGACGGTGAGGCCTACCACCGCGCGCTCTACCATGATGCCGATCTCGAGCGTCCCGCTGGGTGGCATCGGGACTCTTTCGCCCAGCTACTGAAGCTGGCTCGACCCCACATCAAAGAGGGTTCGCTGGTCGTCGACTATGGCAGTGGAGCCGGCGGGTCGGCGATCGAACTGCTGAAGGTCCTCGATCGCGAGGGGGTGGCGGTCGACCTGGTGCTGGTGGATCCGCTCGCCTCCTGGTTCGCCAAGGCGCACGAGATCCTCGGCGAGCGGGAGGACGTGCATTTCGAACTCTCGCTCGATATCCGTGATGGAAAGACGGTGTTTCGCCGGCTGGACGAGATGCTGGGTGGTCGCCGGGCGGATGTCATCCTCTCAGCCTCGACCCTGCATCTGGTGCCGGTCAAGGCGCTTCCCGATCTGGCCGGGCAGTTCGCAGAATGTCTGGCACCGGGCGGCGCGTTCGTCTGGGACAGTGGCGACGTGGACAGTCCGATGCGTCCTGCATCTGCCGCCTTGCTCCACGATCCCTACCGGGCAGTGCGAGAGATCCTCCGCAAGGACGACGCCAGACAGGCGGTGCTCGCCGAGATGGCGGCGGAGGATGCCGCGAGGGCGGAACGCCGGATAGATCGGATCTTCCCGGTTTCTTTCTCGGTCGATGTGCTGCGGGAGGCTTTCAACTCTGTCGGCTTCGGCGGCTCGATCAGCGACCATGTGATCGGCTTTGCCAATGATGATGCCGAGCGTTTCATCCTCGTTCCGCGACTGGCCCAGATCGCTGCCCCGCTGATTGTCGGCGGAGGGCGAAACACGGCGATTAGAGAGACGATTCAGTTCGTGCTGGCTCGAATGCGTGCGGCCGGAACCGCCTCGTCCGACGAGTATCACAGTCACTGGGTCTATGGCTACCACACGCTCCCCTGAGAGCCTGGAGCGCCAGCTCGGCGCTCCGATCAGCGGCCGGACTTGATCTTGGAGCGGACCCTGCCGATCTTCTGCCGGATGTCTGCCCGCAGGGCCGGTTCCCGAATCAGTGGGAGGGCTTTTTCCCAGCTGGCCGCCGCCTCGGCGTGGCGCCCGAGTTGGTAGCAGACAATGCCGTGGTTGAGCAGGCCGTCGAGATGTGAGGGGTCTATGCGGAACAGCGCCTCGAAATCGAGAAGGGCCAGTTTTCTGTGCCCGGACAATCTCGCGACCAGTCCTCGATGGTAGAGCGCGTCGGCCCAGCGTGGGCGTATGCGCACGGCCGCATCGAAGTCACGACGTGCCTCCTCGAGCCGCTTGAGCCGTAGCCAGGCGATGCCCCGGTGGTAGTACAGGCTGGGTTCCTTGGGCTTTCGCCCCAGCGCCTGGCCGAACTGCTCGAGCGCATGGCGGTGTCGTCCTAGCTGGAAGAACAGGTTGGCCCGCATGATCAGCCCCTCGGTCAGGTCGGGGTCCACCCGCAGCGCCCGTTCGTAGTCTTGCAGTGCCTGCTGGGGCTTTTTTCTCAGCAGGTGGATGTTGCCCCGGTTGAGGTAGGCCCGAGCATGTTTGTTGTCCAGCTTGATGACCTGGCGGAAGTCGTCCATGGCGCGGTCGTACTGACCGAGTCGGATGCGGGCCATCCCACGACTGTAATGTGCCGCGACGAACGAGGGTCGTCGCGTTGCCGCGTGGTTCATGTCTGTGATCGCCTGCTCGGGGCGTCCATGGTCGAAGTGGTGCAGGCCACGATCGAAGTAAGCTGACGGCCAGTCGGTGAGCTGGATCACTCGATCGTAATCAGCCAGGGCCTGCGGGTCCTGGCCGAGTTTGGAGCGACAGTTGCCCCGCAGCAGAATGGCCCAGGCGAAGTCCGGCTGCTGGGCCAGCGCTTTCTCAGCCCAGGTGGCGGCCTGACGCAGCGCCTGCTCCCGTTCGGACCCCTCGAGTGCGTTGGAGCGCCGAAAGGCCTGGTCGGCCCTGCCCCACCAGCCGATGGGGGTGTCGGTGCCGTAGCGCGCAGCCGCCGCGACGTGGGATTCCGCGGCGTTGTGGTTGCCCTGGCCCTGCTGGTGATACCAGCGGTAGAGGTAGAAGTGTGTCAGGTAGTCGGTCGGGTTGAACTCCAGGGCCCGGCGTAGGAGCCGCCAGGCGCGTGGCCACAGCTGATCCTCTAGCGCCAGCAGTCCGCGCAGGCGCAGAGCCATGGGCTGTAGGGGTGCCAGCTGTTTCGCCTGATCGAGCAACTGGAGGATCTGTTCGCGGGCGCCGCGGCTGCGGGCTAGCTCCTCTGCCTGCTGGATCAGGGTCTGAGACTGATTGAGACGTTTGGACTGCTCCAGATCGGCGCGCAGCGCAAGCTCCCGAGCGAGCAGCTCTCGAGTCCGCTTCTCCTCCTGTCGGGCGCGGTCCCGTTCTTGACGATATTTCGTTGTTAGCTCGGCTCGCTGGTGGTCCTGGTGCAGAGCAAAGGCCAGCCAGCCCAGGCTGCCTGCTAGCAGCAGGCCGATCAAGCTGAACACCAGCGGATTGTCACGGACCAGCCGAAAGAAACGGCGGAGCGGTCCCGGTGGCCGGGCGCTGACCGGAGCGCCAGCGATGAAGCGCTTGAGGTCCTGGGCCAGGTCCTCCGCGCCGTCGTATCGATCCATGGGTTCCTTGGCCATCGCTTTGAGCACGATGGCAGAGAGGTCCCTGGGGACTTCCACGTCTGATGGCCAGTCGTGGTTTGCCTTGAGGATCTGTGCGAACAGATGCTCGCGGGATGCGACCTTAAACGGTAGCGCGCCGGCAAGGCAGCGGAACAGCACCAGGCCGATGGCGTAGATGTCGCAGCGACCATCCACGTCTTTTCCCCGGAGCTGCTCTGGCGCCATGTAGGCGGGAGTGCCCATCACCTCTTCGGAGAGGGTCAGGCGCTCCTCGGCCTGTGCCAGGGCCAGACCGAAGTCGACAACTCTTGGTAGGCCATCACCGTCGATCAATATGTTGGCGGGTTTGATATCCCGATGGATCACCCCGTGCGCGTGTGCGTGGGCCACTGCGCGGGCCACCTGTGAGCCCAGCAGCGCTGTCCGCTGGGGTATCAGCTGTTGCTCGTCATCCAGCACGCGCCCCAGGTCACGACCCTCGACCAGGTCCATCGTCAGGCAGGCGGTCCCACCTGAGGTCCAGTAGCTGTAGACCTTGACGATCCCGGGGTGATTGAGCGACGCGACCACCTGGGCTTCCCGCTGGAACCGGGCCAGGTCACCGGAGTGCAGCACCTTGAGTGCGACATCACGATTGAGGTGGGGGTCGTGGGCTCGATAGACACGCCCCATTCCTCCCTGGCCGATCTGCTCTTTGATCTCCAACGAACCCAGCTTCGTCAGGGTGTCCGGCCTCGGGTCGTTGGCGGGTGTCGACAGCTGATCGAGATCCATCGGAACGCAGTCTACCATGTATCGCCAGCCCGCGGCATGCTGTCGCGAGCCTGGGCCGTGTGCCGATTCACCGCGTCGGATTTTCCGGTAGAGCATGGAGCCTGCCGAAGGCGAGAACGTTCTCAGGTGCAACCGCAGAGGAACGAATC
>CAZANL010000536.1:1227-3934 GCA_964486115.1 uncultured Planctomycetota bacterium | reverse complement strand
TAGAACATGCCGAAGTACCGCACGGCCGCTTCCTGGCTGAATCCGCGCTGGGTCATCGGGCCGATCACGTCTCGGGCGAACGGCACGGGACACGGTGTCTCACCCGCCTCGATCTGATCGAGGATCAGCTGGTCCAGCTGATCGGTGTGGCGGTGAAATATTTCGAACAGCAGCGTGCTCTGAAGTGCCAGCAGGTCCGTGCCGTCGTACCGTCGGATATCGGCCCGGTCAGCTGTGTCCAGCTGCTCGACCTTGGCGCTGACCTTGCTCAGCAGAAGATCGAGTAGTTCCTGGCGCCCGACATGGTTGTCGGCACCCGCCAGTTGTTTGTCGATGCGGTCCCGCTCGTCGCCGAAGGGATTCGAGAAGACGGCCTGCTGCACCATCGCGCAGAACTCTCGTTCTTCTGGCTCCAGGACCAGCTTGCTCATTGTGCCACTGTATGGTGGCCACGTGCCGGGTGTCAACGAAGACAGGTGCCTGTCCCTGGTCGGTCAGCCCTGTTTCAGCGGTGAGGAGCGCTCCCTCAGCGACGCACGGCGACCAGGCCCGCGTAGTCCAGCACCAGGCTCCGCACCCCATCAGCGAAGTGAACCCGGGCCCGTCGCCGGCGTCCGACTCCCTCCATCGATAACACGGTACCGATGCCAAAGTAGGCATGACGCACACGCTGCCCTATCTCGAACGCCGGCACTTCGGGTTCTGACTCGGTGCCGTCGACGGCCTGATCTTCGGTCGACTGATCGACCAGCAGGGCCGGATCGATCTCGTCGAGGAAAATGCTACGGGCCGAACTGGTCGGCTGGTTGAATCGGTCGCGCCAGCGCGCGTGAGAGAGGAACAGCTGTTTGCGGGCCCTTGTCATTCCCACATAGAGCAGGCGGCGTTCTTCCTGGAGTTGCTCTTCGGAGTCGACGCTGCGCGCGTGAGGCAGCAGGTCCCGTTCACAGCCGGCGACGAATACGACCGGAAACTCCAGGCCCTTGGCCGCGTGCAGGGTCATCAGCTGCACCTTGTTGGGGTCGCCTCCATCTTCCTGTCGGCGAAACAGCGCCACCTCCTCGAGGAAGCCGGTTGCTGTCCCGTTTTCGGTGTCGGCATCATAGTCCTGAGCCGCCTTGAGCAGCTCCCGCAGGTTGTCCAGCCGATCTTCATCAGCCGGGTCGAGCGAGTTCTGAAGCATGGCTCGGTAACCCGAGATGTCCATGATGTGCTCGAGCAGATGGGCCACCCCGTGACTGATGGTGACGGCATGCTGGATCTCGAGGATCACTTTCTTCAGGCGGCGAACCGCTGCCCGGGCCCCTTTCTTCAGGGTCTGTACCTGGTCTGGATGCAGCACCGCCTCTTGAAGAGAGCACTGCTTGTCGCGAGCCCAGGCGATCAGACGTCCGAGAGTCACCTTGCCGATCTTGCGTCGCGGGACGTTGGCGATCCGAGACAGTCCCAGGTCGTCACGGGGGTTGACCACCAGCGAGAGGTAGGCCAGCACGTCCTTGATCTCGCGTCGTTCGTAGAACGCGATTGCGCCCACGACTTGGTAGGCCAGGTTGGCCTGGTTGAGCACTTCTTCGAAGATCCGGCTGAGCGAGTTGATTCGGTAGAAGATGGCGAAGTCGATCAATCGGTAGCGCTCGGTCCTGATCAACGCGAGGATCTGATTGACCATTGCCCGAGCCTCTGCGCGGTCGCTGTCCGAGCTCATCAGCGTCACCGTCGAGCCGAGCCCATTGGGCGTCTTGAGTTGCAGGATACGTCGACCGGGGTTGTGGTTGATCAGGCTGTCCGCCGCCTTGAGGATCGACTGGGTGGAACGGTAGTTGATGTCCAGCAGAATCATCCGCGCCTCGGGGAAGTCTTCCTCGAAGCTCTTGAGGTTGCCCGAGTTGGCGCCGCGCCAGGAGTAGATCGACTGGTCCGGGTCTCCGGTGGCGCAGAAATTCCGATGTTCGCTGGCCAGCAGTCGTGCGATCTCGTACTGCGCCAGGTTGGTGTCCTGGAACTCGTCTACCATCAGGTAGCGGAAGCGGTGGCGATACTCGGCGAGCACCGTGGGCTGGCTGTAGAATAGCTCGACCAGTTTCATCAGCAAGTCGTCGAAGTCGAGCGCGTTGTTGTTTTGCAGCAGTGGCTGATAGGCGGCGTAGACCGCCGCGCAGGTCTCTTCGAACTCGCCGTACGCTTCCTTGGCATAACTGGCCGGATCGATCAGCTTGCTCTTGGCATCGCTGATGGCCCATACCAGGCTCGAGGCGCGGGCACGGTCGCGGTCGAGGGCCAGGGCCTTGACGCACTGGTTGACCGCTCGCGTGCGGTCGTGTTCGTCGTAGATCGTGAAACTCCCGGTGTAGCCTAGCGGCTCGATCGACCGACGCAGGATTCTCGCACACATGCTATGAAAGGTGCTGATCCAGAACCCGCGGGTGCCGTGTGTCAGGTCTGCGACCCGCTCTTTCATCTCGTTGGCCGCCTTGTTGGTGAAGGTGACGGCGCAGATCTCCCAAGGAGCGACGCCGCTGGAGACCAGCCACGCGACCCGCCGGGTGATCACCCGGGTCTTTCCGCTGCCCGGCCCGGCGACGATGATCAGCGGTCCATCGATGGTGGTGACCGCCTCTTGCTGGGTGGGGTTCAAATGCTGGAGTAATTGCTCGTTCACAGGATCGGATTATAATACGACGATGCGGATCGCCCTAATATCTGACAC
>CAZANL010000536.1:0-1217 GCA_964486115.1 uncultured Planctomycetota bacterium | reverse complement strand
TGCCTGGATCGCCGCGTGCACTCCCTGTTCGAGGGGGTGGACGAGATCCTCCACGCAGGTGACGTCTGTGGCGCCGAAATACTGATCGAGCTCGGAACGCTGGCGCCCGTTTACGCGGTGCGGGGCAACTGCGATCATGATGACACCGGCCATCTCCCCGAGTTCCTGGTGCGCGGCTACGGTTCCCAGACCGTGTTGATGACGCATATCTTGGAGCGGCCGGAGCGAATGCGGAAGGTCGTCGCGGACAAGATCGCGGCCAGCGGAGCAGGGCTGGTGATCTACGGGCACACCCATCGCTTTGCCCAGACCACCCGCGACGGGGTGTTGTACATCAATCCGGGGAGCGCCGGCTCACCGCGCCATGGACTACCGGCGACAGTGGCGATTCTGGAGGCGTCGGATGGTCCGCCGCACTGTACGATTCTCAATCTGGATGGCGAGACGGTCTGATGAGTGATACCCCCAGCAAGGATTCCCGGACACAGGTCGAGAACAACTTCATGGAGCGGCTGCGAGCAGCGCTTCGAGGAGACGACGCGGCCGACGAACATGTCGGTGAGGTGCTTCAAGGTGTGGGTCATGCTCAACTCGAAGACGAGCAGCAGAAGGGTCTGCTAGCCAGTGCGTTCGGATTCGTGGCTGAAGCGGCGGAGAGCTGCTGGGACACCGCGACCTCCTGGAGCAAGCTGAGCAATTTTGCCGTCGAGGCCTCACAGCAGCTGCTGATCGAGACGATCGAGCTGGCGTTCAAGGTGATCATGACCGTCCCCCTGGGAACGAAATTCACCGGGGATACCGCCGGCCTGGCCGCGGTTCAGTTCAAGGCGGTGCTGTATCACCTCCATGGCTGGGAGATCTCAGACGAGGACCAGGAGGCCTGGGGAGACTACCTGGATGAGGTCAAGCGGATCACCGGCTACCTCTCGACGTTGGGACTGCGGGCCGGGTTGTTCGCCTTGCCCGGGATCGGCGCGATCGCGTCCGCCACGATCGGCAAGCACCTGGAAGCCAAGATTCGGGAGTCGTTTCCCGACGACCCGGAGATCGTCGATGAGATCCAGTCGATGATTCCCCAGACTGAGAGCTAGCCGGGTCCGCAGCGGGCCCTGACGGGCGCGGAGCCCACCTGGAGGCCATGGTTTGTCACGCCGGTTATCGTGTCGTCCCTGTCAACTCAGGTTCCTTGGCGAGACGTCAAGCGGCCGCCAAGGCCA
>CAZANL010000535.1:0-3938 GCA_964486115.1 uncultured Planctomycetota bacterium | reverse complement strand
GCGACCAATCCCAGCCAGAACAGGCTGGTCGCCACGAAGGGGTGCTCGTCGAAGAAGCCGGCCTGGAGCGGCTGAGCCGGCACCGGGGACTTGGACGGGCTGGCCACCAGGCCGACTGCTCGCAGGGGCCAGACAAGCAGGCCGCCGAGCGCCCCGACCGGATCCCTGAAGACCCGCCAACGCGCCGCCAGAGACATCGGCGCGCCTTTCTTTTTCCGCTGAGGCCCGACCGGCAAGGCCTTAGACTTGACCTTGCCCGGCACGCTGCTGCCCTCGACCAGCGCCGACGCCGGGTCGATTCCCTTCTTCTGCAGTTCCTGCTTGAGCACCTGCTGCACGACCGGCTCGGGGACGCCGAGCCGCTTGGCGTGCTGGTTCAGGTACTTGTATTCCTCCTCCACCAGATAGCCCTTGATCAGCAGCGGCCGCAGGATGCCGCGAATCTGCTGGGCCCGCTGGGTCATCAGATCCCGCTGATAGGCCATCCGCCGGGCTTCGTCGACCAGTGTGCTGCGCGCCTTGCGTAGCTCGCCTTTGACGAACAGCGCACCCTCTTTGTATTTCGGGTTGTTGGTGAAGCGCTGCACCTTCTGGATCTGCTTCTTGTAGGCCTCCTCTACCGCACTCGAGATGACCGTTCCCTCGGTCATCTCCAGCAGGTGGTAGTAGTTCGGATCGTCCAGGTTTTCGGGAAGGCCCAGCAACTTGTGGTAGAGGTTCTCGTTCATCGCGTCAACTCACCTCGACTTCTGCAATGGCTTGTTTCTCGGCTTCTTTTTCCTCGTCATTCATCCCACCGTCTCGCTTGATCTCGGTGGTCACCTCGCGGTTGGAGCCGACGTCCTTGGCGGTCACATTGATCCGGCCCTCGGCGTCGTAATGAAAGGTGACCTCGATCGGCGACCCGCAGGGTCGCGGTGGCAGATCGGAGATGATACAGGTCCCGATCTGAACACACTCGTCCGGGCTCTCCGCCTCCCCTTCCAGCACCTGAACTTCGACCTTGGTCTGATTGTCCGCCTCGGTGCCGAAGCGCATCGACTTCTTCGCCGGCAGCGGACTTTGTTCCGAGATCATGATGCAGTTCTTCGGCACGCCGGCGATCTTGGCCGCGATGCCCAGCGAGTGACTGGTGACGTTGACCACATCCAGCTTTCGCACCGTCGCGGCCACCGACTCCGGAATGTATTCGTCGCCCGCCAGATCGATGCCGGCCACCCCCTTCAGCTTGAGCAGGGTGGCATAGATCGCAGCCCCGAAGGCCACGCACTCGTCCGGATTTATCGTGTCGTCCGGCTCGATGCCGGAGACCCGTCGCAGCATCTCCTTGACCGCCGGCATGCGGGTCGAACCGCCCACCAACAAGATCGAGTCGACACTGTCCCAGCTGCACTTCGACTTCTCCAGCACGATCGGCAGGTACGTCTCGGTCTGGGACAGCAGCATCCGCGTGACGTCCTCGAATTTTTCGAGGGTTATCTCCCGCTTGAGCGTCTTGCCCTGACACTGGCACAGCATTCGCGCCTTGGGCTTCTTGGAGAGCGCGATCTTAGCGTTCTCGGCGGTGTCGCGCAGCGCCTGATAGCTATCCATGTCGTCGCGCGGATCGATCCCGTGCTCCTTGTGGAACTCCTCCGAGATCCAGTTGATCAGTTCGTCATCCCAGTCCTTACCACCCAGCTGGACTTCACCGTCCGTGGCGAGCACGTTGATCGAGCCCCCCTTGATCTCCATCACGGTGACATCGAAGGTGCCGCCGCCCAGATCGTAGACCATCACCGTCTGTTCTTTGTCCAGGTTGTCCAGCCCATAGGCCAGTGCCGCCGCGGTCGGCTCGTTGAGCACCCCCAGCACGGTCAGCCCGGCCACCTCGCCGGCGTCCCGAGTGGCCTTCCGCTCGGTATCCCCGAAATAGGCCGGCACCGTGATCACCACGTACTTTATGCTCTGACCGAGATATGAGGAGGCATCCTGGACCAACCGCTTGAGAATCAGCGAGGAGAGCAACTCCGGCGTGTACCGCTTGGCGAAGAACTCCTTCTCCCAGTCGTTGCTTCCCATATCCCGCTTGATGAACTGGACGCAGTTCTCGGGATCGCTCACCGCGCTTTGCTTGGCGATGCGCCCAACGATTGCCTCATCCTCCTCGAACAGAATGACGCTGGGAGTGATTCGCTCGTTGTCGCTGTTGGGAATGATCACCGGCTTGCCGTGCTCATCCATGTAGGCAATCGCAGAGTAGGTCGTGCCGAGGTCGATCCCGGCCACGATCACCCTCGCTCGCAACGCGTCGTCCATCTCCGATCGGTCGATAGACGTCGAAACCGCATCGCCCATGCCCAGGTCGGGTGCGACCTGATCGGCTGGGATCAATTCCGGCGACGGCGAATCAGCAGCCGGCGCAACGGCCGGATCCGCGGTGACCGGCGCAACGGCGGGATCCGCGGTGACCGGAGCGGCTGCGGGATCCGCGGCCACCGGAGCGGCTGCGGGATCACCGGCCACCGGAGCGGCTGCGGGATCCGCGGCCACCGGAGCGGCTGCGGGATCCGCGGCCACCGGGACCGAAGCCGGATCGGCGACTGGAGCGGCAGGGGCAGCAGCCGAACCTGCGGGCATCTGGGACGGGTCGATCGGCAGGCCGGTCGCCGGGTCGTATGCGACAGGCTGTGCCACAACATCGGGATCGGGTTGAGGTGGATGGCCCGCGCTGCCCGGTACGTTTTCACTCATTCTTTATCTTCCTTCTCGTTGCTCGTGTCAGCCTTGCTGTAGCGCTTGACCACCACCTCATGCGGACGCAGCACATTGTCGTTCCACTTGAATCCGCTGCGCGAAACCCTATCGATCGTCTTGTCCTCTGCTTCATCGTCGGTGTCTATTCGCTCGATCGCCTTCATCCATTGCCGATCGAAACGCGCATCGCCGTCGAACTCCATCGGCTCGACATCCCGCCGATACAGAATCTCGAGCAGCTCCTCCTTGATGTTCTCGATCGCCTCCTGGCCCGCTTCGTCCTCCACCGACTCCGCCGCACGCTGGATCTGGTCGAACAGCAGAATCATGTCGAGGAACAGCGGCTTCTGCGCCTGCAGCAGGAAGTTCTCCTTGTACTGCCGCATTTCTTCGTAGAGCGTGTCGAACGCCTTGTCCTTGGCCTTGTCGGCGTTGATCCGGGCCACCAGATCAGCTTCGATCCTGCGCAGCGGCTCGCGGACCGACTCGAAAACCTCCTCCATACCGCAGACGACCTCGAAAACATCATCCAAGGTCGCCCCATCTAGCGCATACCCCTCGCCGTCTTCCTGCTGGTCATCTTCGCTTGCTCCATCCGCCTCGGTCTTGGACGCTGGGTCTGCCTCCTCGGTGCCACGCGGTCGAAGCTGAAGGGCAATCCGGTCAGAGCCCTCCGCCTCTTCGGACGCATCCTCATGCTTCTCTTCTTGTTCTTCGGGCGACATTCAGTGAGTCCTCTCAAATACCGATGTTGGCACGCGGCGACAACTCGACGGCCAGATTCTGGAACAGGTTGACCAGGCCCGTGCTGTCCTCGAGATGGTGCACGTCGCCAGCGGTCGAGATCTGGTCGAGCAGCTCTTCGTTCACTTCGTCGCCAATGCCGATGGTGACGATCCTGATGTTCTTTTTCTTGCACAGATCCGCATTGCGCCGGGTCTTCTCCGGATTGTTCGGTGCCCCGTCAGTGACGATGATGATGCCCCGATCATAGGGCAGATCCTCGAGTTCCTGCCCCGCAACGCCGATCGCATCGCCCAGAAAGGTCTGACCCCTCGCCTTGAGCTTGCTGATCTTCTTCTTCAGCCAGGCGTCGTCCTGCGTCAGCGGCACCTCGAGCCGGAAACCGACCCCCAGACCAAAGGTGACCAGCCCCACGGCGTTCTGGCTCGTATCGCCAAAGTCACCCTGCATCCCTCGAA
>CAZANL010000534.1:0-3944 GCA_964486115.1 uncultured Planctomycetota bacterium | reverse complement strand
ACGCGTGCCGGACAGCACCCCGCAAGATCGCCCGCGGAGCTGGAGAGATTACCTGCGTATCGCAGAGGCCTGCCGCGAGCGCGAGGACTACCAGAAGCAGCTGGCCGCGTTGGACAAGCTGGTCGAGCTACGGCCTTCCTGGGCTCGGGCCTGGGGCGAGCGGGGCTTCGCCCATTACCATCTGGGCCAGCAGGACAAGGCGCTGGCGGACTTCGGCCAGGCGTTCAAGCTGGAGCCTGAGAATCCGCTAGTTCTGGCTAACCGGGCAAGCGTCCTGCTGGGGCTCGACCGCCCGGCACAGGCCCTTCAAGATCTGGATCTTGTCCTGTCGAAGAAGCCTAATTTGTCGGCCGTGCACCGGTATCGCGGTATCGCCTTGCGGCAGCTCGGCCGTTTCGAGGAGGCCATTCGGTCCCTGCAGCGGGCGATCGAGCTCAAGCCGGAATTTGCCGAGCACTACAACGAGCTGGGGCGGACCCGGCAGGCGATGCGGCAGTACGATGCGGCGGTGCGGATGTACACCGCGGCGATCCGTCAAAACAGTCAATATGCCCGGTACTGGGTCAACCGGGGCAATGTGCGGCGGTACCAGGGCGATCTCAAGGGAGCCCGCGAGGATTTTTCTCAGGCCTTGCGCCTCGCCCCGCGCTCGAGCAGGGCGTTCATGGGCCGGGCCGGGGTCTTTCGCGACGAGGGCGACACCACCTCGGCGCTGGCCGAACTGGGCCGAGCGCTGAAGTTCGATCCGCGCGAGCACCGGAGCATGGTCATCCGCGCGGAAATCTGGGCAAGCCCCGTAGGGCGCTGTCCGACCTGGACCGCGCGCTGCGGCTGGCGCCTCGCTATGCGCGGGCCCTGCGGGCGAGGTCCGAGGCTTGGCGCCTGGTGGGTGACCTGGATCGCGCGATCGCCGACACCACGGCGGCGATCGGGCTCGAGCCGGCCGACGCCGACTCGTACAGCCGGCGGGGCGCGCTGTATCAGGCCCAGCACAAGATCAAGTTGGCGCTGGCCGACTTCGACAAGGCGATCGAGCTGGCGCCGCGCTCGCCCCTTGCGTTGAGTAACCGCTCGAGTCTACGGCTGATGACCGGCGACATCCGGGGCGCCCTGGCGGACGCCCAGGCCTCGATCAGGTCCAACCCCGGCCAGGACTCCGGATACGCCAACCGGGCCAGTGCGCGAAAGGAGCTGGGTGACCTCGACGGCACGATCGCCGACTACAGTCAGGCGATACTGCTGGTCAAGGACGCCAGGAAACGCGGCCAATACCAGACCCAGCGTGGGATCGCATATCAGCTCAAGGGGGACCAGGACAAGGCGCTCGCCGACTTCGACCAGGCGATCGCGGCCGACGGGCGCAACGTGGTGGCCCACATCTCACGCGGCACGGCCTATTTTTCGAAGGGAGAGCTGGACCCGGCGATGAGCAGCTATCGAGCCGCGCTGAAGGTCGACCCCACCGCCTGGCTGGCGTTGTTCAACATCGGCCTGATCCACGAGCGCAGAGGGCAGGTGGCGGAGGCGCTGCGCGCGATGCGCCGCGCTCTGCCGCTGGCCCCGCCCAGTATGCGAGGCCGGCTGCAGGCAACCATCGAGGCCGTGCTCAAGCAGAAGTGAGAGCCGCCGGGCTGTCCAGGGCGGGGGGCAGCCGCGCTCGCTGACCGGATCAGGCGCAACCGAGTGGCCGGCGCGGTGTCGGCCTGCCCCTCCGGCAGCTCTGCTCAGTCGCCGTAGGTCATCACGCCGCTCCGACCGTGAAAATAGTACAGATGAATTCCAGGGAGGTCCAGCTCGTCCCGGGCCAGGTTTCGCAGGTAAACCGTCTTCCCTGGCCATGTTGCTCTGGACAGGCCCGCGTGGCGGATGTCACCCACCGGCGCCAGGTGGTCTGACGCAGCCTGATTGATCGCTGTGGTACGCCGGCGCAGGAATTGAACATAGGCGTAGGTCCCCGTACTCGTTCGCATGAGGATGCTCCCATGAAAAACGCCCCGGTTGGTCGTCTGCCAGGCCGGGCCGAGGTCGTCCAGGCTCGAGATGACGGTACCAGACAGGTTGTTGGCTCGGGCAGCCGGGGCCCAGCCCAGCAGTACCAGCAGACCGGCGATCATGATCAGGTGACTCAGCATTGATTTCATCGGTTCTCTCCCGCGGAAATAAGATCATTCGGATGATATGGAATCGGTTACTTGAGACGCAGTATTCGCTTGTTCAACCGGGTGAGGAACCGCCCGGTGGCGGATCGTTTCTCGTGGCCGGCCACGACCTGGGCGACCCAGCGGTCGAGCTTTCGGGTGGCGATCAGCGGGCCGAGCTGCTGATCGGAGAGGGCTAACAGCCAGTGCTCCAGCTGTCTGGCATCTGCCGGTGGGGCAGGGGCCGGCACGCTGTGTGGGCCACCCTGGGCGCTGGGCCTTCCTGCCGGTTTCAGCTGACGTCCCGCTCCTGCTGCTTGCGGCCCACCCGTCGGCCGCTGGGCCGAGGTGACCTGGCCGGGCTGGCGCATTGCCGGGGGATCGTCTGATGCAGGGGACGGAGTGCGGCTGACCAGCTCGGGCGCTTCCTCCGGGTGTTGGTAAAGCCCTGCGCTGGACAGTGTCGTCAGCGCCAGGACGCCCGCCCCGATGATCAGCTGCCGGTAGGTCGTCCGTGTGCCCTGCGCTGTGTTCTGCTGATTGTCTGGCATTGGCCTCTCCTGGTTCACTGGAGTCAATGCGATCTGTTCGAGAATCTTTCACCGGATCCGGTCATTTAGAAACACCGATCAGCTCGACCTCCTTCACGCCTCGGGGGAGATCGGCTGCATCGGGTTGTCTGATCCTGAAGGACGGCGGCTAACGGCAGGTTCGCACGAGACCGGTCCAGACCCCGTTCAGTTCCACCCGCTTATCGAGCACAGGGGTGGTTTTGAAGCAGGCCGGAATCAACTCGGATATTGGCACGATGCCGGTCGATGGGAACCTTGCTGCGGGCGATCGCCGGCGACATCACACTCGGTGTTCCCGGGGTAGCTGGAGCGACTGCCCCAATGCTGCGCTCAGATCGTTCACGGCGGTTGCGGCAACGATGCGCTGCTGACCGCACCGACCACTGTCTGGTTACTCTACGTGTCGGGTGGGTGACGATCCCTGGCCCAGGCGCTCAACGATCGGACTGCAACTGCTCGATCTGGGCCGCCAGCCGGGGCTTGACCTCGGCGGGCGCTAGCTCGAGCGCCTGCTGTAGCGCTCGAATCCCTTCCTTGCGTCTGTTGACCTGGCACAGCACCAGGCCCTTGTTGGCCCAGGTCCGCCAGAATTTCGGAGCCAGCGTGATCGCCCGGGTGAAGTCAGCGAGCGCTCCGGAGATGTCACCCATCACCAGACGGGCTTCGCCGCGGTTGGTGTGGGCGTCATGGCTGGTGGGATCCAGCTTGATGAGCTGCGTGTAGTCGGCGATCGCCCCGGCCAGATCGCCCTTGGCCCGGAGCGCAATGCCGCGGTTGTGGTAGGCCAACGCGAGCTTTGGGTCGAGCGTGATCGCCTGGTTCAAGTCGGCGATCGCTGCGGTGTGATCGCTCTTGGCCAGGTGCGCAACGCTACGGTTGTAGTAGAGTTCCGCGAGCTTCGGATCGTGCTTGAGCGCCAGGGTGAAGTCGGCGATCGCCCCGGTCAGATCACCTTGGTTTTGGCGCGCGAGGCCGCGGTTATTGTAGGTCGCAGCGCTCTTCGGGTCGAGCTTGAGCGCCTGGGTGTAGTCGGCGATCGCTCTCGCGGGGTCCCCCAGGCCCATCCGGGCCTGACCCCTGATGTCATGGGCCACGGCGCTGTCCTGCTTGAACCGTAGCGCCAGGTCGAGGTCCCGCAGGGCTCCGCGGTAGTCCTGCCGCAACATGCGCAGCCTGCCGCGCTCGAGGTAGGCCCGGTGTCCGAGCGGTGTTTCATTGCCGGAGGCTCGGAGCC
>CAZANL010000533.1:0-3959 GCA_964486115.1 uncultured Planctomycetota bacterium | reverse complement strand
GACGAGCGACAGTGGACCTGGATGGACGAGGGGCTCAACACCTTCGTCCAGTCGATCGCCGAGCGAGAATGGCAGCGCAAATATCCTCAGCGGCGCGGAGAGGCACACCGCATCATCGACTACATGAAAAGCGATCGCCAGGTCCCGATCATGACCAACTCCGAGTCGATCCAGCAGTTCGGCAACAACGCCTACGGCAAGGTGGCGGCCGCGCTGAACATCCTGCGGGAGACCGTGATGGGACGCCGCCTGTTCGATTTCGCCTTCAAGGAATACGCTCGCCGCTGGCAGTTCAAGAGGCCGATGCCCGCTGACTTCTTTCGCACGATGGAAGACGCCTCCGGCATCGATCTGGACTGGTTCTGGCGCGGCTGGTTCTACGGCACCCAGCACTGCGACATCGCCATCGAGAGGGTCCGTCTGCACACCTTGTACAGCGGCGACCCGGACGCCAAGCGAAAACTGGATCAGGCCGACAGGGCAAAGATGCCGAAAACACTGACACAGTTGCGTAACGAGCAGATGCGTCGTCGCATCGACGACCACCCCGAGCTGAAAGACTTCTACAATAGTCACGACAAGACAAAGGTCACACCCGAACAACGCAAGAAGCACCAGGCATTCGTCCGGCGTTTGACGAAACGCCAGAAGGGACTGCTGACGTTGAAGACGCTGTTCTACGTGATCGAATTGCGAAACATCGGCGGTCTGGTGATGCCGGTGATCATCGAGGTCGAATTCGAGGACGGCACCAGGAGAACGCGACGCATCCCGGCCGAGATATGGCGCAAGGACAACCTGCGGGCTCAGACGATGCTTGCTACCGAGAAGCCCATCCGCCGTCTACGCCTCGACCCCCGACTGGAAACCGCCGACGTGGACACCGAGAACAACCACTGGCCCCGACGGCCGGTCGAATCTCATTTTCGACTGATCAAGGCCGAGAAAAAGAAAGCTAGCAATCCAATGCAGCGGGCTCGCGAAAAGGACAAAAAATCCAAGGCGACAAAACCAGTCAATAAGTCCAAGGCAACAAAACCAGCCAAGAACGAGCGGCGATGAGGTGCATCAGCCGTGCCCTGGAACAGGCAAACCCCGACTCGATAAGCGTAACGGCATCGGCCATCGACCCCTCTGCTGCCGGTTCTGAGTGATGGACCTGGCAGGGAAACAATCATTAAAACGTTGTTGCCAAATGGCACCCAACAAATACCCTGCTTTCGAAAATCTCTCTAGGAGGGTCACCAATGACACAGTTCAAGGGATTCAGCCACGCGCCTTTCGGCCCACTAGAGGCCCACATGTCACAGGTCAAGCGCTGCGTGGCACTCGTCCAGCCGATGTTCGATGCGGTACAAAATGCCGACTGGACCGGTCAGAAAGAACTGGCCGATCAGGTCTTCAAGTTCGAGCACGAAGCGGACATCGTGAAGAACAAGATCCGCGAGGAGATCCCGAAGCTGTTCGACCTGCCGATCTATCGCGGAGATCTGCTGGCATTCCTCAAGTTGCAGGACGACATCGCCGACTCGGCCGAGGACATCGCAGTGGTGTTGCTGCTCAAGCAACTGACTATTCCCGAAGGACTGACCGACGCGATCATGGAGTATGTGAGGAAGGTGCTCGAGGTCTGCGACTACCTGTTCCAGTGCACTGACCAGCTCGTCGACCTGACCGAGGCCGACTTCGGCGCCGACCGGAGCAAGTCGATCATGAAGCTGGTCGCCAAGGCGGAGCACGCCGAGTGGGAGGCGGACAAGCTCGAGTTCACGCTCTCGCAGAAGCTGTTCGCCCTGGATGACACGATGAAGGCGACCGACATCTTCCTCTGGTCGAAGGTCTTCCGCGAAATGGGGAACCTGGCCAACCACGCCGACAAGACCGCAGAGCGGCTACGCCGTATTCTGGCCCGCGAACCGTAGGCGGTCAGCGGAGCCGATAAATGTGGTTCGTTTCCCTGGCGGCCATCGAACTGGCCACCCTACCGGCATTCCTCTGGATCACCTTGATCCTGGCGGTAGTAATGCTGCTGTGGGACACGGTCGAGGTCGGCCGCAACGACGCGGCAAACCTGGTCAATGCGGCCTACGGCGCGCGAGTCCTGACCCAGAAATGGGCCGTGGTCGTAGCCGGCAGCGGCTGTGTTATCGGAGCCGCCCTGTCGTCCGACGTGGTCGACACCGCCCGTAAGGGAATTTTCGACCCTGGAATGCTCGCTTCTCTCGGCACGCCCGAGCAGGCCCTCAAGCTCGCCTGCGCCATCTACATCTCGGTCTACATCGTCGACACCGTACTGCTCTACGGATATTCCGCCTTCGGTATGCCGGTCAGCACCACCGCCTGTCTGGTCTTCGAACTCCTGGGCGCTGCCCTGGCAGTCGGCGGCCCGGATATCATCCACTGGCCCAAGGCGGGCAAGGTGATCTTCGCGATCATCGTCTCGATCATCGTCTCGGGCATCGCCGGGTTCATGCTACAGCGCATGATCCGCGGCGCACTACGAGACCGAGCCCACCGACTGACTGTCCAGCTTCTTCACGGCGGCTGGGCCGGGGGCGGCATGCTCGCGATGCTGACCTTCTTCATGATCACCAAGGGCATGAAGCACGTCCCGTTCGTCAAGGCGTTCAATACCCAGGTGATCGGCGAGTGGGGCGCAGCACCTGTCGTGTTCGCTCTCTGGGCCGGCTATGCCATTGTGGTTCACGGTTGCCTGGTCCTGTGGCGTGACAAGGCCGCCCGGCGTCTATTTCCGATCCTGGTGATCATCGGCACCTTCTGCATGGGCTTCGCGTTCGGCCAGAATGACCTGGCCAACTGCGCCTCTCCCGGTCTGTCTACCTTGAACCTGCTGCAGAACCGGGATCAGGGGGTTTCCCAGGCCACCAAGGTGCCCATCGCCAAGTGGCAGTTACTCGTCTGCGGCCTGCTGCTGTTCGCCGGGATGCTCACGGCCAACGCCAAGCGAGTGACGACAGCGGCGGCCCGTACAGGCTCGATGTCACACAACGTGGCGCTCTACGCCCCTCGCTGGTGCCTTGCCCTGGCCCGATTCTGTCTGCAATTTCGCAAGCGCGCCAAGACGCTGGCTCCCCCACCCACGCAACCGGAAACCGGCCAAGCTCGCGACTACGACGCCCTACGTGCCTGTGTGATCCTCGGCGTCTCGGCCTGCGTGATCGCGACGGCGAGCAGCCTCGGGTTGCCGGTCTCGACGACCTATGTCACGTTCGCCGCGATCTTCGCCACGGGCATGGCTGACCGCATCCTGCAACGCGGCGACGCCGACCTGAAGCTGGCCCGCACGATCTGGGTCGTGTTCAGCTGGTTCACCGCAGCGCTCATCGCGGCGGTCTTCGCCGGCGTGGTCTGCAAGGCGATCGCCCTGCTCGGTGTATTCGGCATGCTCGGCACCCTCATCGGCAACATGGCCTTGCGAAGCTACCTCAAGCGCCGTGGTGAAGCGCAGGAAAAGCGGGTCGAGGAGCAAGCCCGCGAACGCCAGTTCCCCGAGCAGTTCGTCGAGGACGAAGGCTAGTCGCCCACTAGTTCTCCCGGCCCTCGGGAAAGACATGCGGATACTTGGACCAGTACTCCTGCATCCCTTCCGGGCTCAACTCGCCGATCATCCGGATCAGCTTCTCGTAGGTCTCCTGCTGGTTGCGGTTGAATCGCAGCCTCCGGGTGGTCGCCAGATCATCGTTGAGGAAATCGGCGAGAAACCAGCCACCAAGGAAATCGGCCAGCTCGAGGATGTGGAATTCGAACTCGACGCCGACGATCCCGGCCCCCACCTTGGCGCCGATGCCCCAGTAGTCGCGATAGACCTGGTACAGTTCCTCCGATGGCAGATGCAGGGGCAAGGCGGTCGAGATCCCGTCCACCCCACCGGTACCGCCCCTTCCTCCGGCCAGGGCGGATCCTCCGCCAGGCCCGATTACCAGCTCGGCAGACGCCTC
>CAZANL010000532.1:0-3963 GCA_964486115.1 uncultured Planctomycetota bacterium | reverse complement strand
AGAGCGTCCGGGTTGTCCGGCTCCTCGTCGAGGATCATGTCGAGCAGGTAGACGGCCCGATTGTAGTCGCTCAGGTTCACATTGATCTGCGCCACCTTGATGAACAGCAGGGCTTGCTGCGGCGTGTAGGGCACGCGGATCAGCGTCCGGTAGCGATCGCGGGCCGCCCCCAGCTCGCCCAGCTGCTCCAGCAACAGGCGGCGCATTTCGCCAGCACCGACCAGGGTCAAAAGGTGCCGCTCATTGGCCGCCTGGCAATCAAGGAGGGTTACTGTACAGCCACGCAAGTCCATGAATGCTTGAGGGATCAGTACTCCCAGGAACAGAGCGGGCATACGGTTTACCTGGGGCAGCTCCTGCTCAAGCAGCGATACATCAACGGCACCCAGTTCCTCAAGCTGCTGCAAGCTTGCCAGGCTCCCGAACTGAAACCGCTTCCGTCGTCAGAAGACACTGACGAGAGCTGCCTGACCCCGGACCTGATCGAACGAGGCTCGATCGGCAAGTACGACATCCTGTATGAGATCTCGCGAGGCGGCATGGGGGTCGTCTACAAGGCGCAGCACAAACAGCTGGGCAAAGAGGTGGCGCTCAAGATCCTCAAACAGGGCAAGACCTCCAGCAGCCGGGTGCAGCGTTTCAAACAAGAGGGCCAGCTGGTCGCCCAGCTCTCGCACCCCAACATCGTTCAACTCTATGACTGGGAAGAAGAAGAGGGGCTCTACTATTACACGATGGAGTATATCGAGGGCCAGGCACTCGACGAATACAACGAGCGCAACCGGCTGACCGAACGCCAGGCGGCGAAACTCGTCGCCACCGTCGCCGACGCGGTGCACTTCGCTCACGGCAAGGGCATCATCCATCGCGACCTGAAACCCGCCAACGTTCTGATCGACAAGAACGGAAAACCGCACCTGACCGACTTTGGGCTGGCCAAGAGCATGATCAGGGAACGCGACCTGACACGGCTGGGCCAGGCTCTCGGCACCCCCAGCTACATGCCCCCGGAACAGGCCCGGGGGGACAAATCGACCACCGACCAACGAAGCGACGTCTACAGTCTCGGCGCAATCTTCTACGAACTGCTGACCGACCAGCCCCCCTTCGCCGGAATCAACCCCTTCGAGTACTACAGCATCATCCTGGAAGATGAGCCCGAGGATGTCCGCAGCCTCAACCCGGAAGCCAGCGAAGCGGCCGAGAGGATCTGCAAGTGTGCGATGGCCAAGGAGCCGAGCGCCCGGTATTACACCGCCCTCGCCATGGCCGAGGATCTGGAGGCGCTGATCGCAGGCGAGCGCATTCTCGCCGGCACGCTCAACCAGAAGATATCGCGCCTCAAATGGCCGATCTTGGTCGGTATTCTGGGCCTGGCCCTGGCAATTGGCAGCGCGATCCTGCTGGGTCAGTACTTACGTGGCCAGCGTGAAGAGCGCCGCATCGGAAACGCACTCCGCGCCACCGAGCAGACCATTCAGAAAGGTGAGTACGACAGGCTGCCAGGGATCTTCGACAAGCTAGAGAAAAAATATCTCGCCTCACCGAAACGAATTCGCACCATGCGACAACGTGCCCTGGGCCAGTTGCTCGCGCAGGCCAACAAGGCGCTGCGTAACGGCCGGATCGACGACCTCGAGCGGTCTCTCGAGAGTCTGCACACACTTGCTCCCGATCACCCAAATCGTCGCCTCCTGGTCAGCGGCCTGTCCGACATCCTGATGACCCAAGCCGAACAGGCCGTCGAGCGAAAGCAATACTCGAGAGCCAAGAAGCTTCTCGGTCGGGCCCGCACACACATGGCGCCGACCGATCGGTGGTTCCAGATCAACCGCCTCGTCAAGAGTCGGGGCGCACCACCCACCCCGAAAGCAACAATCGCCGACGAGCATCCACCACGGCCGATCATTCCCCGGCCGCTCAAGACACTGGGAGACGCGACCTGGAAGACCCGGCCCGGAGAGATCACGGGGCACGGGGGGAAAAAAAACGGCTTCATCTTCATTGGCAAGCCGGAGTGGCAAGACTACATTCTGGAACTCGAATTCAGAGCCACACCGAAAGGGGGGGGGATGTTCATGCGCGATCTGGCGCCGAACTGCAAGTTCCCGAATCTGCTAGAGATGTTCGGGATCAGGCCGAAAGACAATACGTACTACAAGGTCAAAGCTTCTGTGATCGGCGACCAGGTAGTCGTCCAGATCTCGGGCAGAGCTGCCCTCCGCCGAATCAACCATCAGTTCCGCAGCGGGGTGTTTGGTTTCGTCGCCCACCCCGGCGGGCATGTCAGAGTTCGCAAGTTACGGGTGACTGTGCTAAAACCCCGCCCATCGAGATAAGAATGCACTATATCCAGAACCATGAAGTGGCCTATCGCTCGATCGACGGCGAGGCCGTACTCGTCATCCCCCACACCAGCGACGTGAAAGTGCTCAATGAGGTCGGCACCCGCATCTGGGAGGCGCTGGAGGGCCCCCGCTCGATCGACGAGATCGTCTCGGTAGTCGTGGCCGAATTCGAGATCACTGAAGAACAGGCCCGCATCGATGCGCTGACATTCATCGAAGCCCTGGTAAGCCGCGACCTGGTCCATCAGGTCACCTAGCGTCCCAGCAAGATCTGTCCGGACCGCAGCTCCCGCGTCCTGACGCAGACTCACTGAGTCCAGTCACTGTCCGTGAGCGTCTGCGCGCGTGGTTCAGCACGAGCCAGGCGCGTCAGATCATGGTGCCCCCTCTGACGCCACCCTCACGGCGGCCCTTCCCCTGACCCTCTTCACCGCTCCTGGGCTCTCGCGACAACGGCACCCGAGCTCCTGGGATAGTGAAACTCGGACACCGACAGACTTAAATGACAGCGGGCGGAGCATGACGCTCCGCCCGTTGTGATTTCATCTTCGGGGTCGATCGGACTCTAGTACATCCCGCCCATGCCGCCCATGCCACCCATGCCACCGCCCGGCGGCATCGCCGGAGCCGCCTTCTCTTCCGGGATCTCGCTGACGAGAGCATCCGTCGAGAGCAGGATCGTGGCGATCGACGCAGCATTCTGCAGTGCGGAGCGAACCACCTTGGTCGGGTCGATGATACCGGCCTCGATCATGTCGGTGTGCTCACCCTTGGAGGCATCGTAACCCATCGTGTAACCATCCGCGTCGCGGACCTGCTGCACGATGATCGAGCCTTCGAAACCGGCGTTATCGACAATCTGACGCAGCGGTGCGCTGATCGCTCGCTTGACGATGTTGACACCGATCATTTCATCTTCTTCGGTCTCGACTTTATCGAGCACAGCGGAGGAACGCAGCAGAGCCACGCCGCCACCCGGCAAGATGCCTTCCTCGACGGCTGCCCGCGTCGCATGCAGGGCGTCCTCGAGACGGGCCTTCTTCTCCTTCATCTCGACCTCGGTCGCAGCGCCGACGTTGATCTGCGCCACACCACCGGAGAGCTTGGCCAGCCGCTCCTGCAGTTTCTCCCGATCGTAGTCCGACGTGGTCGCATCGATCTCCCGCTTGATCTGCGTGATGCGTCCCTGGATCGCCGTATTTTCGCCGGCGCCCTCGACGATCGTGGTGTGATCCTTCTCGATCACGACCTTCTTGGCAGACCCGAGATCGTTGACACCGATATTGTTCATATCGATCCCGAGATCCTCGAAGAGCGCCCGACCGCCGGTCAAGATCGCAATGTCATCCATCATTGCCTTGCGCCGATCGCCGAAACCCGGTGCCTTGACGGCACAGCAGGTGAAGATCCCACGCAACTTGTTGACGACCAGGGTGGCCAGCGCCTCCCCTTCGACGTCCTCGGCGATGATCAGCAGCGGACGATTCTGCTGCGAGACCTTCTCCAGAACCGGAATCAGATCCTTCACGGCCGACAACTTCTTCTCGAAGATCAGCACGAAGGGATTCTCGAGCTCTGCCTTCATCTCATCAGGATTGGTGACGAAGTGCGGCGA
>CAZANL010000531.1:0-3964 GCA_964486115.1 uncultured Planctomycetota bacterium | reverse complement strand
CGCCGAATTGCCCGTCTCGCCGTACTGGTGCGTCCAGCTGCCCGCCCCGGCCAGGAGGCAGGCACGCAAGGCGGCGGCCGAGTCCGACCAACGCGAGGCCACGCTGCGCAAGGCCATCGCGACCAACCCGCGGTCCGGCTCCGCTCGTCGCGAGTTGGCCCTGTTGCTCCGAAAAGGACGCCGGTATGCCGACGCCCGAGTTCAGTTCCTCGCGGCATACCAGCGACTCAAGCGTTACGGACTGAACGCCGGCCCAGACCAGATGCTGGCGGAGGTGGCCTATATCGATCTCAAACTGCGTCACCTCAGGCAGGCCAGGGAAACAGCCGCCCTGCTCTTGTCCGAGTTTCCCCGGAGCGGCCATCGCGCTCAGATGGTCTACTATCAGGGGCTGGCCGTTTACTATAGCGAGACAGATCGCGCCCCGGCGGTCGCCCTCTGGAAAAAGGTCATTGCCGACTTTCCCCGCAGCCCCTGGTCAACTCGCGCCCGGCGGATGATCGCCAAAGCGTCGACCCCAAAAAAATAATAGTGAGCGAGAACGCACCAGAGGCGCGAGGGCCCACCGAAGAAGAACGCCTGTTCTGCAAGATCGCGCTCAAGTACGACATCCTGACTCGCGACGCGATCAAGAAGTGCGTGCGGATCCAGAAGCAGGACAAGACTCCTCGGCCGCTGTTCTACTACCTGCAGAAGGACGGTTACCTGAGCGACGAAGGGCTGGATCGGCTGCTACGCATCCAGGAAAAGAACGTGCGAGCGTTCTTCGAGCGCGGCGCCTCACATCACTCCAAACGGGAGTTCTCGAAAGCTCTGCGCAGCTTCGACCAGGCCCTCAAGCTCAACACCCAGCACGCGGAGTCCTACTTCCTCCGGGGCAACGTGCACGGCATGACGAAGAACTACGGCGAGGCGATCAAGGACTACGGCGCCGCGATCGAGCACGACCCGCAGCACGCTCGGGCCTATGACAATCGTGGAGTGGTCTATAGCGAACTCAAGCAGTTCGAGCGGGCGATCGAGAACTACGACATTGCGATCGAGCTCGACCCGAGACTGGCCAAGGCTTACTTCGACCGAGGCGTGGCCCATCACCAGCTGAAGCACTACGAGAAGGCGATCGCCGATTACAGCAAGCACATCACGATGGCCGAGGACAACGCGGACGCCTACAACAACCGCGGCGCGGCCTACCTGATGCTGCACCGCTACAAGGACGCGGTCACCGACTGGGAGAAGGCGATCGCCATCGCCCCCGGCCTGATCAACGTGCGGCTGAACCTCCAGCTGCTGAACAAGAAATTACAGCAGCGATCCTAGCGCCGGCAGCTTGACCGACGACAGCTCTCCCCCGCACTGGGCCTGGTTGCTGGCCGTTCTCACCGTGGCCGTGCTCGCGATCAGTTCCTCGTCGGTCCTGGTCAAGCTCGCGCCCGGCGTTCATCCGCTGGTCATCGGTCTCTGGCGGACCCTCGGGGTGGCCTTGCTCCTGGCCCCGAGCATCCGACGCACGTCGCGCAGGGACGGCTTGATCATCCTGCTGGCGGGCCTGTGCCTGGCCGGCCACTTCTGGAGCTGGTTCGCCTCCCTGCGACACACCACCGTGCTGCGCTCCACCGTGCTGGTGGCGCTCAACCCGATCTGGATCGGCCTGCTGGAGTGGCTGGTCCTGCGGGATCCCCCGAACCGCAAGTACTGGGCCGGCGTCGGCCTGGCGATCGGCGGCGTGCTGCTGATGGGACTGACCGAGCAGCAGCACGCCGCCGCCGCGACGAACCAGGACGCCTGGCTCGGCGACGGGCTGGCCCTGCTCGGCGGGATCTTTGGCTCGCTCTACCTGTTCGCCGGCCGCAGCGCGCGCCAGCGCGTGGGGATCGGCACCTACGGCTCGCTGGTCTGTTTCGCCGCGGCGCTGTTCCTGCTGCCGGCCGCGCTGCTGGCCCAGGCCCCGCTGGTCGGCTTCCCGACCTCGGTGCTGCTGGTGCTGCTGGCGATCATCTGCGGGCCCCAGCTGCTGGGACACAACGGCATCAACTATGCCGTCCGATTTCTGCCGGCCTCGGTGGTCTCCACCGCGATCCTGCTCGAGCCGGTCGGCGCATCCTGCTTTGCGCTGGTCGTCCTGGGCGAGATGCCGCAGCACCAGGAGATGGTCGGCGGCCTGATCGTGCTGGCCGGCGTGATGCTGGCCAACGTGGGCGTCAGCCTCACCCCTTCGACGGGCGACGTGAGCCCGACGATCTGACACCGGTTACTCGATCCGAGCTCGGGCCTGCCGGATGTACTCGGCAAGGCGTTTTTCTCGGGCCGTTCCCCGCACCAGCGGGAGCGCCCGCTGCCAGTCCGCTATGGCCCGATGATACCGCTTCATCGCGGCGGGCAGGAGTTATTTGATCTGCGATCGGGCATGCCGGATGTACTCGGCAAGGCGTTTTTCCCAGGGCGTTCCCCGCACCAGCGGGAGCGCCCGCTGCCAGTCCGCTATGGCCAAGCGGTATCGCTTCATCTCTGCGTGCACCCCCCCCCGGTTGACATAGGCGTTGGCCAGACGGGGGTCGATCCGGATGGCGGCGTCGTAATCGGCCAGCGCCTCGTCGAGCCGCTTCATCGCTTGGTATAAATTCCCCCGGTTGTTGTAGGCCGAAGCGCGCTGGGGATCGATGCGGATGGCCTTGTCAAGGTCGGCCAGCGCCTCGTCGTAGCGCTTCATCGCCGCGTACAAGGTGCCCCGATTGGTGTAGGCCTGGGGGATGCGGGGGGCGATCCGAATGGCTGCATTGTAGTCGGCCAACGCCTTGTCGGGCCGCTTCATCGCCCGGTGCAAGCTCCCCCGGTTGACGTGGGCCCTGGCGTGGCGCGGGTCGAGGCGAATCGCCTGGTCGTAGTCGACCAGCGCCCTGTCGTACCGCTTCATCGCCTTGTACAAGATGCCCCGGTTGTAGTAGGCCCCGGCCATGCGGGGGTCGATGCGAATAGCCTGGTCGTAATCAGCCAGGGCCCTGTCGTAGCGCTTCATCGCCTGGTGTAAGATGCCCCGGTGAACGTAGGCCATGGCGTCGCGGCGGTTGATGCGAATGGCGTGGTCGTGGTCGGCCAGCGCTTTGCCGTACCGCTTCATCGCCTGGTACAAGATGCCCCGGTGAACGTAGGCCATGGACCATCCGGTCAGAACGACCAGGGCATCCTGGTCGGCCAGCGCCTTTTTCCAGGACCCGAGTTCCTTGTAGCACAGTCCGCGCGTGACCAAGGCCCAGGCGAAGCCAGCCCGCTTGGTCAGCGCCTGGGTACAAAAGTCCACGCCGCTCTCGAGTGCCTGGGTCCTCTCGCTCCCCGACAGCTTCTGGGCCTTGTCATACTCACTCTTGGCCTGTCCCCACAAGCCGACGGCCGAATCACGGGTGCCGTACCGGCTAGCCGCCAGGACATACTTCTGTACGCGGGGCGCATTCCCTCGTCCCTGCTCGGCGTGCCAGCGATAAAGCAGGAAGTGGGTCACGTAATCTCTCGAATCCTGCTTCAGCGCCCGGTCCAGCAAGCTCTTCGCCTTAGACCACTCCTGCTGATCCAGCGCCATCCTGCCCCGCAGGCGCAGCAACCCGGGCTCTAGTAGTCCCGCCACTCGCTGTAGAGCTTTGAGAGCAGCCCGCTGTACTGGCTCTCGTAGAGCAGAACCTGAATCGGGGCCAGAGCATTGCGCACACCACCGGTGTACGGCGCGGGGCGGCCGCCTCAGCCAAGGCACATCGTGCCGGCATTGAGTTGCTTACGGGTCTGCTGACTGCGGATCCGCACCCCTGGCGTCAGCGCGTGAGGATAAAAGGTGTGATACCTCTCGCCCGCCTTGCCGCTTACTCGCACACTGCTGGGTGCAACGGTGACCTGCGTTCCCTGGCGGTTGGCACGGAAGTGGATCTTGAACGGCGCGCCCCAGGAGAGGTACGTCGTCTTGCCTTCGGTGACCTCG
>CAZANL010000530.1:0-3968 GCA_964486115.1 uncultured Planctomycetota bacterium | reverse complement strand
GCCAGCAGAGCCAGGCCAACGGCAGCCTGATGCGCCAGAGCCCGCTGGCGATCTTCGGCTGGAGTCTACCCGCCGGCCAGCTGGCCAAGCAGGCCTGCCTCGACTCCTCGCTGAGTCATCCACATCCGGCCTGCCAGGAAGCCTGCGTCGCCTTGACCCACGCGATCGCGCTGGCGATTCGCACGGGCTCGTCAGCCCAGGTGATCTACGACTCGACGATGACGGTGATGCGACAGCGTCCGGACGCGGCGGGGTCCGGCGTGCTGCGCACGCTGGAGGCGGCGGCGCGAGAGATCCCCGAGGACTTTTACCAGCAGATGGGCTGGGTGCTGAAGGCCCTGCAGAACGCGTTCTACCGGCTGCTCCATGCGCCGGACCTGGCCACGGGGGTGATCCAGACGGTCTCGCTGGGCGGAGACACCGACACCAACGCCTGCATCGCCGGTGCCCTGCTCGGCGCGGTCCACGGCCTGGAGGCGATCCCGCAGCAGTGGGTCGAGACGGTGCTCGGGTGCAGCTCGCCGAGACCCGCGGAGTACCACTGCGCGGACCTGCTGGAGCTGGCTGAGCTGCTGCTGGCGATCAATCCCGCGCCGGCCGACGGGGACTGAGTCGGCGGACCGGCGGACGCCCACCGCGGGACCTCACGCCTGCTCCCAGTAGGGCGCCTTGTCCGGGAAGATCCAGCGGATGCCGCCGCGAGGATCGGGGACATCGCCCTGACGCCGGGGGACCAGGTGCACGTGACCGTGCATCACGGTCTGGCCGGCCGCCACCCCGTCGTTGATCCCGACGTTGATCGCGTCGGCCCCCGCCCGCAGCAGCCGCTGGCGCACCTGCGCCACCAGAGCCCACAGCGCCTGCTGGCCCGCCGGTGGCAGCTCGAAGACGCTGGCCAGGTGCGCACGAGGAACGACCAGGGTGTGCCCCTCGCTCAGCGGGTGGCCATCGAGCAGCGCCAGGGCACAGTCGTTGGCCAGCAGGATTCGCTCGCTCGGGATCGCGCAGAACGGACAGGTCGCCATCGGGGAATTATGCCAGATCACGCCCGTCAGCGCGATGGCGCCGACTGATCGGGGGTCAGCGCTGGTCACGCCGCGGATGTCCCTCAATGGGGGTCGGGCCCCGACTCCAGACCCAGGCCCCGGTCCGCGTTCATGGCCATACCCCATTATTTGGAATGGTTTTATGACACAACCGCCAGGGACCGAAGGAAAATGCGGGCGCTGCTTGACATTCAAGACAGAATGTCTTACTACTGCATAAAGTCATTTTGTCTTGCTCCTCGGAACGGGGAGAAACAACCGCAAGAAAAGGAGAAAGTGGATGATCACGCACCACCCGGAACCCCGCACGCTGACCCGCCTCGGACGCGCCGTGGCGCTGGCAGTGGCCCTGCTGGCCCTGCCCCTGACCCCGACCTTCGCCGGTGGCGAGAAGCCGAAGGCCAAGAAAAGCGACCACCAGAAGGGCGACACCTCGGCCAAGATCAACGCGATCGCCAAGAAGCTCAGGGCGGCCGTCAAGGCCGGCAAGCTGACCGACAAGCAGGCGAAGCTGAAGATGCTGGCCCTCAAGAAGATGATCGCCGCCAAGAAGGGGGACCACAAGAAGAGTGCCCAGCTGGAGAAGGTCGGCAAGCGGCTCAAGGAGCTGGTCAAGGCAGGCAAGCTGACCGAGAAGCAGGCGATGGCCGAGTGGATCGCGCTGAAGAAGAAGCTGTTCGGCACCAAGGACGACTACAAGAAGAAGGGCGTCGACAAGAAGAAGAGCTCGAAGAAGGGCGGCTACGACTTCAAGAAGTAGCCAGCGCGAGGGGGCTGACCTGGCCCTCGGCGAAAGAGACGATCAGGGGTGACGGCAGGCGGCTGCGCACAGCGCGCCAGACGATTTGTCGCCGCCCTTGATCGACCTCGGTCGGGCCCGGCTGCGCGCCCCCGGAGCGTCTCCCCCACCCCGCAGATCGCCAGCTGGCCAGTTGATTTGCGCCTGGCACGGTCGACAGGTCAACGGCCCACCGTGATCGACCACCCGTCGCGCCAGGCGCCGTGCCGCCACGACCCTCCCCGCCCCCCGAGCGACGGAAGAAATCCCGAGCCGGACCTGCGTTTTCCCGCAAAGAGGGCATAATTCAGTACTCGACGGGGTCCAAAGGAGAGATCAATGTCCAATAGCTGGCGGGAATTCTGGGATGGTCAGGATCTGTTCCCCGATGAGTTTTTCGACCGCGGGGTGCACGCCTTCATCACCGGCTCGAAGCCGCTGATATCCTTCGACGCGGACGATCGGGTGCTCGACATCGGCTGCGGCCCGGGCTTTCTCGGCCAGCAGCTGATGGGGACGATCGCGCAGTACCATGGTGTGGACGTGTCACCGGCCTACATCGAGCAGTGCCAGGAGCGATTCCAGCAGAGCCCCAGCCATCAGTTCACCCAGCTCGGTGAGCAATACACCAACCTGGATGGCCTGGGCGACGCGCGGTTCGACAAGATCGTCTGCCTCAGCGTCGTGCAGTATTACCAGCAGAAGTCGGATGTGATCACGCTGATCGAGCAGGTCTCCCGTCACGCCGCGCCCGGCGCGAAGTTGATCATCGCCGACATCCCGGTGGACCACGATCTGCTGGGTGACATCTGCTGCCTGATCAAGAGCGCGGTGCGCCACCGGCTGATCTGGAAGACGATCCGCTTCCTGGTCCGCGCCCGGTTCCACAGCTACCGCAAGCTGGTCGACGATACTGGCCTACTGCGCTATTCGCAGGAGGATCTGCAGCGGTTCCAGAACGCGACCGAGTACCCCACCGAGATCTCCGCGCTGCCGATCACGTTCAACCCCAACCGCTATCATCTGGTGATCCAGTTTCCGTGAAACAGCACGTGATCTTCGAGGCCGATGATTTCGGCCTGACCCACACCTTCAATGCCGGCATCAAGCAGGCGTTCTCACAGGGCAGCCTGACCAGCACCAACCTGCGCACCAACGGGACGGCCTATGACGCCGCCATCGAGTTCGCCAGCGGCAACCCGACCCTGGGCATCGGGGTGCACCTCAACATCGTCGAAGGCCCCTGTCTGCGCAAGACGACGCGAACCGACCCCTTGTGCGATGCCGCCGGCAGCTATTGCTACGGGTTTCTAGGATTGTGGAGGCGTCGCCATGACAAGACGCTGCTGGCCAGCGCCGCCGATGATTTCAGGCATCAGATCGAAACCGTGCTGTCTTCGGGCATCCGGCCCGACCACCTGAACGCCCACCAGCACTGCAACACCATCCCCGAGTTATTCGAGATCAGCTGCCAGCTGGCCGAGGAATACTCGATCCCCTACGTGCGAATCTCCAACGAGGATTCCAGCTGGTTCAGCGCGATCAAGACCGCCGTGCCATCCGCTCCGCTCAACGTGCTGAAATGGGCGCTCCTCAAGAAGCTGGCACCCAGTAACGAGGCGGCTGCCGCACGATACAACCGAAAGACCAATGAGCGCTTCGTCGGCATCATTCACTCGGGTATCGGCAGCTACGAATCAGTGACCCACGGACTGCAGCACAGCTCGGCGAAGGTGATCGAGGTCCTCCTGCACCCGTGTGCCGAGGATCCGCTGCACCCGGACGTCTATGTCGCGCCTTACCTGCGGCAGTACTGCACGGCCCCCGATCGAGCGCGCGAGCTGGCCATCCTGACCTCCGCCGATTTGAGACAGTTCCTCGTCGAACGCGACCTGACCCCCTGCTCTTACCGCGATCTCACCGACCCGCAGCTCGCGAACCCCGACGAACCACCGAGGCCCACCGACTCGCCGCTCGTCGATTGACGCCCACGACCACCGGCCTGCGCCGATCGCAGCTGTGGCGCGGCTACGTGCCGGCTGGCGCTGCGAGCCCGGCGGATCCGCGCCACGTCGGTGAGGCCTGAACCCATCACCGACCCGCGACCGGCAGCCGCGGCCCCGACGCACCCGACCGGGTCGACT
>CAZANL010000529.1:0-3971 GCA_964486115.1 uncultured Planctomycetota bacterium | reverse complement strand
CCCAAGGGACCATGCGCTCGGGCGTGCGCTCGATCGGCGGCACCATCTCCCCCACGGCGACCTGCTCCAGGACCTCGCGCAGCGACGTGCCGCTGAAGGGGGTTTCCAGCGTGAGCATCTCGTAGAGGATCGCACCGAGGGCATAGACGTCGCTGCGCTGGTCGAGCCGGTCGATCTCGCCGCGAGCCTGCTCGGGGGCCATGTAGTGCGGTGTGCCGAGGACCGTCCCGGCCAGCGTCTTCAGCTGATCGCCCGACTGCTTCAGCTGCGTCCGCTCGAGCAGCTGGCTGGAGCGACCGAGGTCCACCGTGCAGCTGTCCGCGGTCGGATCCGGCTGGCCGATCACCCGGGCCAACCCCCAGTCCATCACCTGCACCTCGCCGAACCGGCCGACCATGATGTTGGCCGGCTTGAGGTCGCGGTGGATCACCCCTTGAGAGTGGGCCATCGACATCGCGTCGCAGACCTTGACGAAGATCTGCAGATATTCGAACAGCGTCTGGCCCTCACCGGCGCCGCTTCGCGACAGCAGCACCGCCAGATCGTCCCCATCGATGCGCTTCATCGTGAAGTAGACCTGCTTGTCGGGCGTCATCCCCAGCTCGTGGATCGGAACGATGTTGGGGTGTTCGAGCTGCCCGGTGATCTGGCCCTCGCGCAGGAACTTGGCCAGCGTCCGCGAATCGGCCTGGCCCTTGATCACCTTCGCCGCCAGCTCGCGGCCGATGTCCTCGTCGCGAACCTGGAGGATCTCGCCCATGCCGCCCGCGCCGAGCTGGCCCGTGATCTGGTAGCGCCCCAAGGTCTCGCGCGGGGAGGAGGTCTCCAGCGAGGGCGGGGCGATCCCTCGCTCGCGGCGACGCAGACGCCGCTAGATTCGCCCATCCGGACCGTCAGACCGGCCTGGTCGACCAGCTCTCGGATTGTCTCGGATTTGCGAAAGTCGGAGGGCATGCCGTCTGGAATGATACCCGGGAGCGGGTTCGCGGATCAACGTCCTCGTGCGGGGTTCTCCGTCGGCTGGGGCGATCCCCGCGGTCCGATCCGCGTGGTGACGGTCGGCTCTCCCTCCTGACGCGACGGGAGCCCGCTGGGCCGCCCCTACACGTTACCCGACAGCAGCACGGCGAGGGTCACACCGATGATGCACGGCACCAGAAACAACAGCGCCGCGTTCACGCTTCGCCGACACGACGCGCAGTAGCGCGCGCTGGACTCCCTCAGCACCGCACGTGTCTTGAGGGCAAAGACGAGCGCCCCCGGGCGAAGCCACCACGGCTGCCCCTTCAGCTGTTCTTCCGGAAACTCCTTGTCGCAGCGTGGGCAGGGCTGCGTCATCCGGTCCTCCGCCTGTTCGAACACGTCCCAGGTTCAATGCCGCCGACATTGTATCCGCCATGGCAGCCGCGACGCAATCACGCCCGAGCCTCACACCCCCATCCCGCCGGCTGACCCCTCGGGAGTTCCGGCGTCGGTCGATGTCGATCAGCGGTGCGGCCACTGTCTTGTCAGCAGGGGGCTGGACATGCGACGATGATCGGGAGCTTGGACTCGCGGGACCGGCACGCTGTTGAAGGAGGTTCTTGTGGTGACCATCGAGACCGACATCTCGGCATTCATCGAAATCCAGGACCAGGGCGCATGGATGTACCATGCATGGGTCGAGCTCGATCGGGACGCCGACCTGCTTGGCTGCCTGTTCGGAGTGCACAACTACGCCAACTTCCGTCCCATCGCTGCCGACCGTGGAGTTCCCGCCGACGCCTCGGATGAGGTCCGGGCCAACTACGTCGAGTGGGAGGAGGAGGCTCACGACGCCTCCTCGGTGACCTACGAAGAGATCCTGGCGATCGATCAGCAAGAGTATGGGATCGAGCCCGATCAGCGAATCTACGAGTTCGAGGTCACCGAGGCCGGGACAGCCAACTTTCTTCGCCGGTCCCACGACAACCCGGAGCTGGAGGAGCACCACGACGAGATCCGCCGCCTCGGTGAGCTGCAGCTCGGCCAGATGATCTACCGCAGCATCCGCGTCCAGCGCTGGACCGCGATGGAGAGCTTCGGCGCCGTTGAAGGGGTGATGCGTCGGCTCCTCGAAAAAGGACACCAAGCGTGCGACATCCGGCTGATCGTCTGGTTCTCTCCCGCATGTCCCACGGCGGTACACGGAGTGGTCGTGCCGCGTGACCGACGGCCCCTGTCCTCCGGGGAACTCTTCTTGGCCTTCGGCTTGACCGTGGGCGGAGTCGTGCTGGGCGGAGTCGTGGGCTATCTCGCGGGGGTGATCTTGTCCTTTTCGTTTTTCTTGGGTGAGCCGGGTCAGCCTCCCAGTGTGGATTTAGGCAGCATCATGCTCATGACGTCGGTCGTCTGCGCCTTTCTCGGCGGCGGCCTGGGCTACATGCACCCGCGCAGCATCTCGACGCGCTAGCGAGGTGATCTGGTCCGCCCCGGCAAACCCGTGCCAGGGCGGAAGGCCGCCGGTCAGCGGCCGATCTCACAGTTCGGCAGAGCCGCCTGCAGGCGCTCGATCGAGGCGGGCTAGTCAGCGGCCTACGCCCCCTTCGTGCGCATCTTCTTGATGATCTCCCAGATCACAAAACCCCCACCCAGCAGGGCCAGAGCGCCTCCCGATTGCGTACCAGCCAGGGCGAACTCGCCGCTCAAGCCACCGATGATGAAGCCTACTCCGATGATCACATTCCACATCGCTATCTGTCGTCGTCACGTCGTCGGCAGCTCGCACGAGCCAGACTCACCGTCGCTCCTCTCGCTGCCTTGCCTTCCCGGTTACACGTGTCCATACAACCGATCGCCGCTCGGCCCCCCGAAGAAAATCAGGCTCATTCTGGCTCGGTATTCATACCCCGACGGATCCCTCGACTCCCGATCGAGAACAGCCGGGTGCTCCTGCGAGGAATTCGCCAGCGGGTTGCCCGAGTCAGCCGCTGCCGGGCCGGCCGCTGGACGCCCTGATCAATTCGCAAACTTTTCAGCAAAGGAATCCGCGGCCGCTGCTATTCGAATGGTGGAGACCAACCCACCCACCGGAGGATACCGACGATGATGACGATGATGCAGATCACCGACGAGCAGACGATGCGGACCGTGGCCGGCGGCGGACGCCGTAAAATCAGTCAACGCAAGAGCCTCGGCGGACCCTCGAGGTGGCGGGACAAACCAGCCGAGGGCTGGCTGTCCGATGCGGGATACGTGGCCGGGATTCACGGTGAGGATGACTGGCACGGCGACATGTTCACCGGCAGTCAGCTGACAGACGTCCGTATCTGGCGCGCCAGCTAGCTGTCAGCCTCGATCGCTCACGGTCCGGTCGGCCCGACCGGGGCCGACCGGATGCGGCCGCTTGACGCCCTGATCAATTCGCAAACTTTTCAGCAAAGGAATCCGCGGCCGCTGCTATTCGAATGGTGGAGACCAACCCACCCACCGGAGGATACCGACGATGATGACGATGATGCAGATCACCGACGAGCAGACGATGCGGACCGTGGCCGGCGGCGGACGCCGTAAAATCAGTCAACGCAAGAGCCTCGGCGGACCCTCGAGGTGGCGGGACAAACCAGCCGAGGGCTGGCTGTCCGATGCGGGATACGTGGCCGGGATTCACGGTGAGGATGACTGGCACGGCGACATGTTCACCGGCAGTCAGCTGACAGACGTCCGTATCTGGCGCGCCAGCTAGCTGTCAGCCTCGATCACTCACGGTCCGGTCGGTTCGGTCTGGGCCGGGAAGTCGGCACCCGGTCCACATGCTATCCGCGTGCCTCATTGAGGTCCGATCCCTGCGTCGATCAGAACCGTTCGCTGGGATCGCGCCGGAAGTGCTAAGCTGTGGTCGATGAAACCTGGGTGGCAGACACGGTTCCACGATCTCGTGGCCGAGCGGCGATTCGCTCGCGCGTTCAAGCTGCTCGATCGGGTGATCGAGGACCCGCTGCCCCTGCTGTTCC
>CAZANL010000528.1:0-3981 GCA_964486115.1 uncultured Planctomycetota bacterium | reverse complement strand
CTTCGGCCGCAAGAGCGTGCGCGCACTGGGCGGGGTCGACCTGGACGCACTCCCCGGCGAGGTCGTCGGTGTCGTCGGCCCCAATGGATCCGGCAAGTCGACGCTGCTTCGCTGCCTGCTCGGCCTGACCCGCTGCGACACCGGTACGGTCACAGTGCTCGGCAGGCCCGCCGGCGCTCCTGACGCGCTCCGCCGCATCGGCTACGTCTCAGAAGGCCGCCTTCCCTTCGGCCAGCTCACGGCATTCGAGCTCCTCGTGCTCGCAGCAACCGTGCAGGGGACCGCGGTCGCCCCCGCCAAGCACCGCGCCAACGAGCTCCTGGCCCTGGTCGAGCTCGACCAGGTCGCCAGCCGTGCGCACCGCTCCTTTTCGACGGGGATGGAGCGGCGACTCGCGTTCGCGCACGCCCTGGTTCTCGACCCGGATCTCCTCGTGCTCGACGAGCCAATGTCCGCCATGGACCCCCTCGGAATCGACATCGTTCGCCGCACACTCGACGAGCGCCGCGGACGCGCCAAGACCGCAGTGGTGGCAACGAACGGGCTCGACGACTACGGGGAGAACGGGTTTGACCGCCTGATCGTCCTGCTGGCCGGCGAGGTCGCGGCCGCAGGAACGGCTGACGACGTGCTCGGACCGCCGGTCGCGACCGCCGCGCGGCGCAGCCTCGGTGACCTGTTGCGCAGCCTCGCCACCGAGTCGAAGCGGACATGAGGTCACCGGCGGCCGCCGCCCGCATCGTCGCTGGGGCGTTGCTCGCGCCCCGCGCGCTGGCGCTGCACCTGGTCATCGTGCTCGCCGCGCTCGCCCTTACTGCAACACAGTCCGCCGGCACAACGGACGCCGAGTGGGCCCTGCACGCGCCGATTCTGGCGCTGCCGTTCTGGCTCCCTGGGCTCTGGGTGGCCTTCGAGCTGCGTCGGGCATGGCCGGCACTCGGCCCCCACGACGAGGCATCGAGCTGGGCACGAATCAACGGAGCGAACCGGGTCGGGGTGCGGGTCGGTGCGCTGCTCGGCGCCACGCTGGCGTTGCTCGTGCTCCAGGTCGCGCTCGGAGCCGCGGTCGGCGCAGCCATGCGCCCCTTGGCTCGACCGACACTACGCCAGGCCTTCACCGCACGGCCGGCCACAACGCCCACCACACTGACGCAAGCTGGCGGCGAAGAACGCTTCGCCGTTCCAGCTTTGACCGGCGAAGTCTCGTTGCGCCTCGAGCCCCGTTATTGGTTCACCGGCACCGACACGCGGGCCGGCATCCGCCTGCTCGTCTTCGCGGACGCAGCGGGCGGCCGGCGACGCCTCGGCGAGGCATACCTGCGCGACTTTGGATCGGCCACCGAGGTGGTGGTCCACCTCGACGGCGAGGCTGAGCTGGTGATCCAGCGTCCTGCCGGCCCGGGCCCGGTGATTTCCCTCGCAGCCGGCCGCGTCCTCGTATCCGAGGCCGCTGGAACGCTCCCGGAGCTGGCCGGCATTCGGCTGGCCCTCGGACACATGGGCTGGGCGCTCGCACTCCTGTTGATCGCCGTCGCCACCTCGGCATTCCTCTCGGTGGCCGTGCAGCGCGTGTGCCTGCTGGGCATCGCCCCGATCCTCGGCATGCTGCCCGACCTCCCGGTCCCGGACGGGGCCAACGCGCTGAGACTGGGCCTGCTCGTTGCTCCCGGCCCCCCGGGGGGCGTCGCCCTTGCTGTGGCCGCGGCCCTGGTCCTGGTCGGCGCCCTGCCGTTTCGAGGCCAGCGATGAGCCACCGGTTCGCCGCTTCGATCCTGGCCTCGGTCGGGCTGGTCGCAGGGTGCTGGCTGCTCGCGCCCGCGGTGCGCCGCCTCCCGTTGGTGCCCGACACCGCGGAACTGATTCGACTCTGCGGCCCGTTCCGCGGGCTACCGATCCCGTTCGCCTGGCAGGCGCTAAACCGGGCGAAGTCGCGCTACAACCCGACCCGCGTCGTGGCAGCGGGGCAGTGGTTGGCGCGGCTCATGCCGGAGCGAAAGGACCTGTTCAGCGGCTTTGCCTACGACATCGCATACAGCGCCGGCCCGCTCGAAAACGACCCGCGACGCCGCGCCAGCCGGGTCGCCGAAGCCGTTGCCCTCCTGGAGCTAGGGCTAAGGCTGCACCCTCAGGCCGCTGACCTGCCCGCTCGGGCAGCATTCATCCTCACTCACAAGACCGAAACGGACCCCGATCTGGCGCAGTCCTTCCGGCAGCACTACGGCGACCCGTTGGCCCTGGCCGTCGGCTACATGGGGCAGGCCAGCACCCTCTGGCCCACAGTCGATTGGTATCGCTGGCAACGTGCCAACCTGCTCCAGCAAAACGCCTTGCAGGAGCTACGCGCCGGCGATCGCACGAGCGCGGCAAGGATGCTGGCCGATGCGGCTGAGCGGTTCGCCCCGATCCGCGCCGAACGCTCGGCGCGGCTAGGCGAGCTGGCGGCAGCGCTATCTCCAGGCGGGGTACTTACCCCTACACTACGGAGTTGGCTCACTTCGGATTGGCTGATGAGCCGGCATCCTGAGCTGTGGCACCGCGACTGACACGTAGGCCAACACGTTGTCGCCGTTGGTGTTAGCGCAGAAGTCCGGCTACTCTCCCGGTGGAGGCGACCGCTGCTCGACACGATCCTACTCTACGCGGAGAGCTACCCGGAGCTGACTTGCGCGACGGTGCTGATCCTGTGTGGGATCGGGATCCCGCTCCCGGAAGAGGTCGTTTTGGTCTACGGCGGCTACATGCTCTACAAGGGCTTTGCCGCAGCCGTGCCCATCGGTCTCGCGTGCTCGGGAGCCATCCTCATCGGTGACTCCATCCCCTTCGCCCTGGGCCGGCTGTTCGGCCCCAAGCTGCTGCGCTTGCGCATCGTGCGCAGCTACATCACCCAGAAACGACTGGCCAACTTCGACAAGTGGTTCCAACGGCACGGACGTCTCACCATCTTCGTCGCGCGCTTCCTGACCGGGATCCGGATGCCGGCCTACTTCGCAGCCGGCTCGATGCGCACATCGATCGCTCGCTTCGTCGCGATGGATGGGCTCGGGGTGCTGATCATGGTTCCGCCCTTCATCGCGCTCGGCTGGTGGGCGGGCGACCACATCGACAGCGTGGCGGCCTGGATCCAGACGCTGGAGCGGGGCATTGGCATCACCATTCTGGTCAGCGCAGCGGCGGGACTGGGGGTGTATCTGTGGATTCGCAGGCGGCACTCCAAGCGGGCCCTCGGCGAAGAAGTGCCCGAGACCTTCGTCGGTCCCCCGCCCTTGCCGAACGACCCCACCGCGCCAGAGGAGGCGGTCGATCCGGCCGTCGATCCCGGCCCTGAGCCGCTCAACTCACTGAATACCGGCGACGGGGACAGCGCGAGTGTTGAGCCACCCATGGAGCACCGGTAGGTTCCCGCTCACGACCGCGCACAACGCGCAACTCTCTGAAGGTCCAAGACTCATGCTCATCCTTTGGCAGATCCTCGCAATCGGGTTCGCTGGCTTCGCGCTGTTCTACGCGTGGACCCTCTTCCAGAGGATCATGGAAAAGGAAGAGGGTAGTGACGTGATGAAGAACATCGCCGGTCGCATCCAGGAGGGTGCGATGGCGTTTCTCCGCACGGAGTACCGCGTGCTGGCGATCTTCGTGGTCATCGTGACGATCGTCATCACATCCTTCCTCGATGGTAAGACCGCCGTCTCGTTCGTGTGCGGCGCCTTCGCGTCCGCGCTCGCGGGCTGGATCGGCATGTACACTGCGACGCGCGCGGCGGTGCGCACGACCAACGCCGCACAAACGAGCCTCGGTGACGCACTCGGCGTTGCGTTCTCATCCGGCACCGTCATGGGCCTCACCGTGGTCGGACTCGGACTCGGCGGGTTGACCACCTTCACGTTGATCTACGGGTTTGACAGCCTCCAACAGGTGCTCGGGTTCTCGTTCGGCGCTTCGTCGATCGCGCTGTTCGCCCGCGTCGGCGGCGGCATCTTCACC
>CAZANL010000527.1:0-4001 GCA_964486115.1 uncultured Planctomycetota bacterium | reverse complement strand
CCCTGGCAGCCTTCCCGAAAACCCGCATGAAGCGCTGCCCCCAGCCCTCGGTTGCTGGCGTGCTGTACCAGATCGGCGCCCAGGTCTCGCGCCACCTGCGCAGTACGATCGGTACTCCCGTCATCCACCACCACGAATCGATGGGGCCGACCCGCCAGCGCTGACGTCAGCGCAGCCATCGTCGGCGGCAAACCCACCACTTCGTTAAGCGCGGGCAATATCAGGTGGATCTTCATTCCGTTTCCAGACAAACCAGCACCACAACAGCACCCAGACACAGGCCAGCGGCAGCACGCTCCAGAGGCCAGGCAGCCCCAGCTTCTCCCCCCAGTTGAAGGCCGCCCTCCTTGCAACCTCCGGATCCCCAGCGATCAGATCGTCCTGGTAGGTCTGGCGGCTGACGCCCACTTCGCCGGCCGAGAGTTGCTGCCAGGTGTACTGGCTCCAGGGCCGTTGAAACGTCACAGGAACTTCAGGATTGACGGCCGTCGTGGCCACCATCAGACCGATCGAAACCGCCACAAGCGGAATGGTGACCCACTGCAGCGCACGAGGCAGGCCAGCCAACAACAACACCCAGAAGGGCAGGGCCGGAACGAGAAAACGCGGCCCCGCAGCGGCGCCTCCGGTCCAGTACGTCATCGATGCGTTGGCCAGGAGGGTCACACAGACGATACAGCCACAGACCAGGACCCAGCCTCGCAGCCTCAGATCCATGCTGAACCGCACCAACCCGGCAAGGACGGCCGGGATCACCAGCAGCAGAAACGGAGACCCACGAAACAGTCCTCGGTAGGCGCCGAAGAGGATCTCCCACAGCTCAGCGGCCCTTGGCGCCCTGAAGCCGACCTGCCAGCCCCCCAACTCCTTGAACATCGGTGAGACTTCGTGATGGTATCCCATCGACAGGGGTCCGCCAAAACAGTAGGTGTTGTAGGACAACATCGTCAGTACCGGCAACAACAAAGCCAGCGTCAACACGACCAACCCAAACCATCCATCCGTCTTGAAGTAAAGCAGCACTAACAGGCTCAACGCCACGACGAGTGTGATGTAGTCGCTGATCGCCGCCCAGCCGAGCAGAGTCCCAATTACGAGTCCCCGACCGGGCAGCAAGGTCCACACCGATTGACCCAGACCCGGCCGAACAGCCAGACAGAACGCGATGAGCGAGAGAGCGGCGGCGAGCTGGTGGTTGTAGAACAGCGTGCTATACGGACACGCCAGGGTGCCCAGCCCGTAACCCAGTGTCAGCAGGACAGACCACCAGCGTGTAACCGCCAGACCATCGTGCAGAAAGGTCAACAGGAAGATCGAGGCCAGACAGCTCGGCAGGGCAACCAGCGCCAGCACGATCAGATAGGCCAGGCCGTCTACACGGCTGGCGAACGGCCCCGCTCCCCGGAGCAGCAGCCGCCCAATGGCGTACACCGGCGCGGCCAGGAAGGAGGGCCCCGGAGACTTGTCGGTGTAGTAATGGCCCCCCACCTTCGCCTTGTCCCAGGTGACGGTGTGATAAGGGTCGATCTGCAAGCTCCCTTGCTCGATCAGCGCCCGAGTCAGCGCGAGACGAGAGTTGCTGTTCCAGCCGCCGCCCTGGCAGAAATATACATACGTTGCAAGCAGGGTGAAAAAGACCACCAACATCAACCGGCGTGGAAGCGGCTCGGTAGACGAAGGGCCCGCGCTCGGCATAGGCCGGAAGCATAGGCCATGTCTTTTCCTTAGGTCAACCCTACAATGAAGATATATGTTGCCGGAGACCACCCCAGAGTTGCCGCGCAGCGCCGAGGTCGCCATCGCCTTCTTACTGAGCGGTCTGTTCGTGGGACTGGCCTGGACCGCGCAGGGAACAAAATCGGCCACCTTCGACGAGCCGATGCACATGCTGGCCGGACAGCTCGCAAGTGAGGGGAACTACACCCTGAACTTCGAACACCCCCCACTGGTCAAACGTTTCTACGGCTGGGCCTGTCGGAGCACCGGTGCGGCAACCCACGACGTGACCAGATGGCGCGGCCAGACACGTGAGGGATGGCCGGCCGCGCATCGCTATCTCTATCACAACCGGATCGACCACCAGCAGTTACTGACGCGCGCCCGAGCCGCCGGGCTGACGCTGGCCGTCGGGCTGCTGGCCATCGTCTGGCTGCTCGCTCGATCAGCCTTCGGACCTCTTGGCGGACTCACCACGCTTGGGGCCCTGTGCTTTTCTCCGAGCATCTTGGCCCATGGACCGTTATGTAACCTGGACCTTCCCCTCGTCGCCTTTCTGATGGCCATGTCACTGTGCCTCTACCACGGACAACGTCGGGGCGATCGCCGATGGCTAGCAGCCGGGGGACTTGCCCTGGGGGCTGCTCTGGCGACCAAGCACATCGCCATACTCGCGATTCCAGCCGTGGGCTTGTGGGCCTGTCTCTCTCTCGACCGATCGAAGCGATGGGTCGGTCTGGCTCTGATCGGCTGCTGCGCCGCCGCCGCCATTGTGGCCAGCTGCGGTAGTCTCGAAGCAATACGCTGGTATCTCAAGGGATTGCGAACCTACGCCGAGACCGGGCCCAGGCAAGCGGCTTACCTGCAAGGACAGATCATCCCAGGTGGGGTCTGGTATTATTTCCTGGTGGCTCTGGGAACGAAGCTACCCCTGTCGCTATTGTTGATCGGTTTGGCTGGCATGGCCTTCGGCCTGCTTTCTGAGGCCACGCGCCCCGCACTGTTGTTGCCGGCCCTGCTGTCCACCGTTTTCTTGGTTGCTCTCTCGCTCACCGGGGCCAATCTCGGCATTCGCTACATGCTGATTTTATTGCCAGCACTGAGCCTCGGATTCGGCTGTCTGTTCGCCCAGCAGACCAGCCAGCCGAAGATCCGAACGGGACTGGTCGTTCTCGCCTTGATCTGGAGCGGCATCGACTGCTGGCGAACCTGGCCCCACTACCTGGCCTATTTCAACCTCCCCTCTCGCGCGGCAGGCCACGACGGTAAGTTGCTCGCAGACAGCAATCTCGACTGGGGACAGGACCTGCCTGCCTTGTCACGCCTTCTCCAGCAACACCCTGCCGATCGGGTTTACCTGGCCTATTTCGGGACCGCCGACCCCCTGCGACACGGCATCGAGGCCGTGCGGCTACCGGGATTCGGTCAGTTCACCTCACCAGCCGCCGCCCCCCCGAAAAATGGAGAACGCGCCATCGTCGCCATCTCGACCAACCTACTCCTGGGCCTGCATGTTGCCCCTCCGGGGCTCTATAGCTGGGTCTGGGAACTCCCACAACTCGGTCGAGCGGGCAAGTCGATCCATGTGTACGATTGCAGCGGCCCGACGGCTCGGGCATTCCTCGCCGCGACCTTCTGGCAGGTGGGTGACTGGTCCCAGCTGGTGCGCGAGATGCGCGAGGCAACAACACCCATGCGCAGCAAGATCATCGACGTGATCCGTACCACCCCACAGTACCAGCGGGTGAAAGGACCGCTGCTGCTGGCCGAGATCCTGGCCCGAGCAGGCGATCTGTCCGGTGCCGAGTTCGAGTTGCTGACGGCCGTTGATGTGGCCGGCCAACAGGTCGAGGCACTCTACAAACTGGCTCTGCTGTACCGTCAAACCGCCCGTCGTGGCGAGGCGATGGAGGCCATCGACCGGGCACTGCAACTCGAACCCAGCACAGAGCAGCGCAGACTCCTCGAAACTCTCAGACGGGAAATGACCACGGGATGAGTGTCGCTGGCCCAACCCCACTACCCGAAGACTCCCACGCTGACTCGGATGCGAATACCTCTTCTGACGACACCCACATCATTCCCGGACAGACAGCCATCTTCGGCCAATACGAGATCATCGAGGAGATCAGTCGCGGAGGGATGGGCATCGTCTATCGCGCCTTCCGTGCAGACATGGACCGCGAGGTGGCACTGAAGGTGATGCGCGCCGGCTGGCAAGCAGGTGATGAGGAGCGGATACGCTTCGAGAGGGAAGCACGAGCGATGGCCTCGCTGAAACATCC
>CAZANL010000526.1:0-4002 GCA_964486115.1 uncultured Planctomycetota bacterium | reverse complement strand
CCACCGGTGGGCAACGAGACAGACAGCTTCCGGGTTCGCACAAGATTCTCCTCAGAGCAGGACAAGGCAAAATATGTCAGCGAGCTGTTCAAGAAGGGCAAGGCGCGGTTTCTGGATTCGGACATCTCCGGTGCGAGGAGGTACTGGAACGCCATCATGAAGCACTTTCCCGAAGCTGAAGATCATATCTTCATGATCAAGGGGCATCTGGGAATCAAGACCGAACCCCAGGCCGGTGGGAGTGGCCAGGACGGTGACGAGAGCGGGGCTCAGGACACGGGACGCAGCCCCAAACGCCGACAGGGCGGCTACGGCAGCATGTACGGTACCAGACCGGGACAGCGACAAAACAAACCCACCCCGCCCAAGGCGAAGCCGAGAAAGACCACCGACCCAGATGACGACTTCGGGGGTGGCGAGGGCAAGGGTGAGGACTCGGCCGGCAACAAGGTGAAAAAACCCCGGAAGGGGGGCGGAGGCGATTTCGACGGTGGTGAGGGTAAGAAAGAGGAAAAGACCCGGAAGGACCCCCCAAAGAAGCCGGCCAAGAAACCCGCCAAGAAGCCCGTCAAGAAGCCCGTCCGGGCCAAGGGGCCCCATCCGATGGCGCGCTTCTTCCGGATCGAACGGGTGGCGATCGCTGGCAACCTGACCAATGCCGGGACCTACCCCGAAGTCCAGCTGCAGTTCAAGGCCTTCAAGCGGGTCAAGTTCATCACCGTCATCTGGTACTGCATGACCAAGAAAGGCCATATCTTCTGGGCCGTGCACACGTTCTTCGGCCCCGACCTGAACAAGGTGCACCGCAAGGTGGCCGCGTTGACCCCGAAGCAAGAGACCAAGTTCGGCCGCATCACCGCCGGCCGGGTGGAGATCTACTACGGCTCCTACAAGGATCGTGAACTACTAGCAGTCGGAAAGACCGGCAAGGTACTCAAGCAGTTCATCGGTAAGACGTGGTGGGAGCCGGAAGAGGACTACGAGGGTCAGATGATCCTCTACGCACCCAAGACACATCCATTCGAGACGAACACACTCAAGCGTTACCGCAGCAAGCACTGATCCTGCTATCTGACGCCCAGGGTGTAGGAGTCGAAGACACTGTCGACGTCCGGAAGGTCGTCTTCGTGTACATACTCGAAGAGGGCCTTCTCGCTGATCGCCGCGCCCTCTGACTCCTGCAGTTCGTCCGTCTCCTCGGGCCGCTCCTCGCAGAGAATCCGCTCCAGGTCGAACTGGATATCCTCACCCGCCTCGACCACCTGGGCAAACAACTGCGAGACCTGAATCTCGGTCTGGCGGGTTGTCAGCAGCTTCCGCTGGTGAAGAATGTCGAGAAGCGAACGATACTCCCCCTCCTTCTGGAGGACACGCACCTGCTCGAGCAAAGCATCGTTGACCTTGCCCAGACTGGCAAGCTGACGAGTGACCAGCAACCGGGCCAGCCGCACATCCTTGCGGAGCTCTGAGAGGTGCGGCGGTCCCTGGTCGAGCTGCACTTGACGCCGCTGATAGAGTTCATACAGCTGGTTGAGGGTGGCATGTCCGAGCTCGAGCAGCACCTTGCCGAGATCCTTGAGCGGAAAGCTGGAGCGTTGCCGAGCCTGGCAAGCTGCCAGAATCTCGTCATCCAACTGCCCACTCGAGGCCATCAGCGAGAGCAACAGGCGATCACCCACGTGCTGTGGCCAGTTGGCAACCAACCAAGCCCCGCTCGAGAAAAGCGGATCCTCGGGGAACTCCGCGGCGCAACCCGGACACTCGCTCGGTATCTCTCCACAGGGAAAGTAGACCTTCTCTCGGCACCGGTAACAGATGACTCGCCCCCCGCGGAGGCTCTTGCGCAATCGCTGCACCTGGTGGGGCGTCAGATGATCCAGCTCGACCAGAACGTCCCACAGTGGCGCACAATCCCCCGCCTCATGCCGCTTGCGTCGTAGCTTGCGCACACTGGCCAGTTGCCGAGGATCGAGCAGCCCCATCTCGAGTAGGCGAGAGCGAAGCAACCGGGTCTCCTCTTGCCTGGTCAGCGGCCCCCCGTGCTGCAAGGTCTCTCGGCCTCGGCGCCTGGCCTGTCGCGCCAGCAGAGTCTGACGCTGCAGGTCGAGCAGCTGCTTGAGCTGGGAGGCGCTGAGCAGATCTTGATCGATCAACACGAGGCCCAGTGGACGCTGAGGATCTTCTGCCTGCTGTGCCTCGTGCGCTTGCTTCAGGTCGGACTGCTCGACCCACCCCGTCTTCAGCGCCAGCTGGTTGAACAGCGGGGGCATCTGGATCAATCCTCGAAATCCAGCACGCCGCGAAATCCGTAGCTCGCCAAACGACTCGTACGCTGATCGGGATAGCGACTCGTCAGGCTCATCTTCTTCCCTGAGAAATACCAGCAGCCACCCCGCAGCACGTGACGAGTACTCTCCTGCCCGGACGCACCGGAATACGGCTGGTACCGGCTAGCCGTCCACTCCAGGGCGTTGCCCAGCAAGTCGTGAACCCCGAAGGGCGAGACGCCTCCGCGGTAGCTTCCCACCGGGGTCGGCCCGCTCATCCCCTCCTCCAGCGTATTGCAGCGCCCACTCTCCCAAGACATTCCCCAAGGATAGAGCCGACGGTCAGCGCCACGTGCGGCACGCTCCCACTCGATCTCGGTCGGCAACCGCTTCTTGATCCACTTGGCGTACGCCAGGGCATCATCCAGACTGACACCGAGGACCGGATAGTTGCCTCGTCCCTCCTGCGGGAATCCATCCTTCCATGTGGCCGGCGTGCGGTAGCCCGTGTCGCGGACGAACAGCCGGTATTGTGCGTTGGTCACCTCGTATCGATCGATGTAAAAGCTCGGAACCACCACCTGTCGAATCGGCTGCTCGTCAGCGCTTCGCCGACTGCCGAGCCAGACCGTGCCCGCTGGAATGCGTACCATGTCACGCGCCGCAAGCTGACGACGAACGCGGAGCATCTCTTCGCGATCCACCGCCGGCAAGTCCCCTAGAGTGACCGCCTTGCGGTATGCGCGCAGCGACTTTTCCCAGCGCTTGCGGTCGGCCAACGCCCTGGCTAGTTTCAGCCAACGAACCTGTTCGCGCCGTTCCAACTCGAGCAGTAGACGCAGCCTCGCCTGGTAGAGTTTGGTCTTGAGCGGCCCCGCCTCGGACGACAGCCCCAGCGCCTGCTGGTACAGCCCAGCGGCTTCTTTGATCTTCCCCGCTTTCTCGGCCTTCTCTGCCCGTTGCATCAGTCGGGACAGTTTCTTGCGCTGCTGGCTCGAGACCGACATGGCCTTGAGCCGCATCTCGACGCCAAACAACTTGCGCTCGGTCTCGGCCACCGAGATCCCCTCCAGCGCCTTCTTGTAGAAGACCTGGGCATTGACGAGCTGCCCTTCGGCCTGGGCCTTGTCCCCGCGACGAACCCAGGCTGCATGCCGCACAGTCGAGAGCGCAGCCAGACCTGCTCGTCCTTGCTGACGGAGCAATTTCTGATACAGCTGCTCCGCTCTATCCATCTCGGCGCCTTCATAGAGCTTGCGCACCTGCACGACCAGCGCGCTCGGCCTCTCGGCCGGAGACGGAGCGGGGATCTGTGGAGCGGGCTTTTTCACCTGCTCTGGAGACCCTTGTGAGGGGTGCGGCGGGAGCTTCCCTTCTTGACTGTCGCTGGGGTGATTTGGCTTATCACCCTCGGTCCTGATCGGCGGGTCGAGCTGCACCTCGGAATCAGCCTGCGGCCTCACCTTGGCCTCGATCGCAATCCAGTACAGACCCAGACCCAGCAACAACGCAGTCAGCGATATCAGGGTCAGCTGGGCGGGAGAAAACGGGCGATCCATCGAGGGTCTGCTACCCCTCGTTGGGTACTCCGGTGACCGACTCGAGGGCCTGCTCCGCCGCGCGAGCCGCCTCGTTGATGTGCGATTCCGTGCCGCCCAGATACAGCCGGCCGAATGCACCGTAAGGCCGCACCTCGACCAGGTTGATCGGCGAGGCCTTCTCCGCCTCGTTGGCT
>CAZANL010000525.1:3456-4015 GCA_964486115.1 uncultured Planctomycetota bacterium | reverse complement strand
GGCAAAGTCCAGCGGATGTCGTTTCTCGTTGCGGACGGAGACACGCGCCCCAGCCTGCAGATCCTCAAGCGAGTTGCCCGAGAGTTCTCCGTACTGCGGGAAACGAGAGATGTCATAGTAGACCGATTCAGAGGTCTGGTATGCGTGACCGCTGGCCAACAGCTGCTCGATCATCGCGATCATCTGCGGGATGTGTTCTGTGGCGCGAGGGTGGTGATGTGCCTGCCGAAAGCCAAGCAGGGCTTTGTCTTGCATGAAAGACTCGGTGTAGCGACGGGTCAGCGCACACGGGTCCAAGGATTCCCGCTGAGTACCGACCGAGATGCGGTCGACGTCGTCCTCGGTCAGGTGGCCCACGTCGGTGATGTTGAGCACCTGTATCACCTCATATCCGGCCCGCTCCAGAACCCGACGGAGGACATCACCTAGCAGAAACGAGCGGAAATTGCCGATGTGGGCGTGGTCGTAGACCGTCGGGCCGCAGTGATACATCTTGACCCGCCCGGCCTCGAGGGGAACGAACAGTTCTTTGCGGCGGGTCATGCTGTTGTGTAGGTGT
>CAZANL010000525.1:0-3446 GCA_964486115.1 uncultured Planctomycetota bacterium | reverse complement strand
CTAACCGATTGGGTGCCCCAGGGCTCACTTCTGTAGAAGAACGACGACCTGGGCGTCCATCGCCTCACCACGGCCGATGGCTCCCAGTCCCTCCGCCGTCTTGGCCTTGAGGCTGATCCGGTCGATCGCCAGACCGGTCAAGCGTGACAGATTTTGGCGGATTTTCTCTCGGTGCGGCGCGATCTTGATCTCCTGCGAAAAGATCGTGGCGTCCAGATTGACCGGCGACCAGCCGGCCTGACTCACCCTGCGCAGCGCATCTTCGAGGAAAATGGTGCTGGAGAGTCCGGAATTGGCCGGGTCGCTGTCGGGAAAGTGGGTGCCGATGTCCCCCTGGGCGATCGCTCCAAGGAGCGCGTCGACCAGTGCGTGCACAAGAATGTCTCCGTCAGAGTGGGCCACGAAACCGACCGGAGCCTCTATGGTCACCCCGCCGAGGATCAGCGTGTGACCCGGCATCAGCCGATGGCGGTCGTGACCGGAGCCGATTCGATATGCTCTCATCCGGTTTCTCCATTGACGAACTGTTCGATTGCTTGGCGGAAGCTGGCCGCGAGTCGACCGGCCAGCACCCCGTCGATCACACGATGATCGAAGGTGGCACAGATGTTGGCGACGCGGCGGACCGCCACCTGGCCATCGGCGACCCAGGGGCGGTCCTGGATCTGCCCGACCAGCAGCAGAATGGGTGAGCGGGCTAGCGGAAACAACGGTGCGTATCCGATGTCGATCCCGTGCATGCCCAGGCTGGTGATCATCGCGCTGCCGAAGGGGTCGCGGGGAATCCCCAGCGCAGGCAGGTGAATGCCAAGGTCGTTGCCGATAAACGAGGCCAGCCTGAGGATCAGTGGCAGGAGGAACTGAGGGGTCATCCGCACGAGTGCGAAGTTGCGGGTGAACTCGTGATCCTTGGAGCGGGCACGCTCGACCTTTTGCTGCACCGTCAGTGCGAACTGTTCGAAGGCCAGGGCCTGGGCATCTCGGATGAGGACCACGGTCAGCGCATCCCCTCCGAGAGACACCTGTAGGCAGATGTCGAGGCTCTTGCGCGGTACAACACGCCCCAGTCTCATCTGCGCGTTGGCCGCCGGGTTCTCGGCGATCGCGCGGGTCAGCGCCCAGGCGACCAGATGTGTTGGGGTCACACGCAGCCCCGCCTTTTCGCGGATTTCACGCAGCCGGTGCTCTGCGCCGGTGAAGTCGATTGCCATCAGTCCGTGGATCGTTGGGTCGACCGGCGGCTTCCAGGCTGCCGCCGCGATCCAGCGCCAGGCGGAAAACTCGTCAGACAGAGGCCGCGCTCCGACTGACGTAGTCGCCGATCGCTTGGTAGGCGGCTCGCAGTTGGTCCTCTGGCGGGAGGAAGACGGCTCGGAAATGAGCTGAGCCGGGTTTTTGTCCGAATCCAGAACCATGAACGACGACGACACCCGTCTCGCGAATCATCTGCGCCACGTAGGGTTCGTCTGGCCCATCGATCTCGAGCTTGGGGAAGGCGTAGAAGGCGGCATCCGGCGCCACGCAGCTAATGCCCTCGACGCTGTTGAGCATCTCGACGGTGATGTCGCGGCGGCGGGTCAACTTCTGCATCACACCTGGCAAGTGGTCGAGGTTGGCCAGGGCGGGAGCGATCGCATGCTGCATCGGGTGCACGCCGCACAGGCGGGCCCGCAGGAACTTGTGGATTGCCTCCTGGTAATCGCCAACCACGGAGGCCGGCCCGCTGAGAATGCCCCAACCCACGCGCAAGCCCGGACCGACGAATGCTTTGGAGAGTCCGTTGAAAGTCAGGATCGGCGCCTCGTCGGTCAGCGCAGCGGTCGAGATGTGTTGCTTGCCGTCCATCACCAGCTTGTCATAGATCTCGTCGGAGATGATAACCAGGTCGTGCTGTAGCGCCAGTTCGATGATGCCCTCGAGAATCTCCCGCGAGTAGAGAGACCCGGTCGGGTTGTTCGGGTTGATCAGGACGATTGCCCGGGTCCGGTCGTTGATCTTGGCCGCCATGTCGTCGAGGTCGGGTTGCCAGCCGTTTTCCTCATCCAGATAGTAGGCGTTCGGCTCCAGTTCGAGCTTGGAGACCAGCGCGGTGTAGAGCGGGTATCCCGGCGAGGGTGTGAGGATGTTGTCACCCCGGTTGGCCAGCGCGCAGAGGGCGGTGTCGATCACCTCGCTGCAGCCGTTTCCGACAAAGATGTCGCGCACCGCTCGAAGGCCCTTGGCCTCCGCCTCGGCCCGGATAGCGTCCAGGGACTCGGGCGTACCGGCGGATGGCCCGTACCCGGTGTGGCCGTCCCGCAGCGCTTTGTGGATTGCGTCGATGATGGGTGCGGGGGTCTCGAAGTCGAACTTGATCGGGTCGCCGATGTTCAGGTACAGTAACTGTTTGCCGGCCTGCTTGGCCTCCTCGGCGACAGCGAGGATGTCACGGACGGCGTACTTGATCGTCTGGGTTCGCGTGGCGGGCTGAATCGGGTTCATGTGTATATTTTCTCCTATCCCGGCGACAGCGCAAGTGCTCGCCGGTGTATCTCGACGGCGAGTTCTCCGGCATGCTGCATCGTCCGACCGACGCTGACGAAACCGTGTTCGCGTCGGATGATGTAGTCGTCGTGGCCCAGCTGCGCAACGGTTTGCCTGGCGTCCTCGACCGTACCGAAGAGAGTCTCGCGGCCGGTCACCGGAACTCCGAGCAGTCCCTGGCGAGCCAGCACGATCGCGTCATGCCCGTGAAAGACCGCATGGGCGTCGGGTCGTGCACAGTAGATCAGGTGGTGCATCAGTGTGTCCGAGGAAGGAATACGGCCGCCTTCGACCGGTGGCTGGAGGCCGCCGAGGTAGTGGACTCGGAAGTTGTGGTGGTCGAGGATCTCGACCCTGACCACTTCGAGGAAATGGTCTCGCTGCAGACCGGCCTTCAACCGTGAGCGTGTGGGGGTGATGACAAAGCCGCGGGTCGTGCGGAAGCTGAGGTTTCCCGCGCTGGCGCCGCCTTCGATCGGAGTCAGCCCATGTTGGTCGAATGTCTCGCACCAGCGTGCTAGTTCTGCCAAGTCCGGGTGATGGTCGATGTCCCGGTCGCGTTGCCGGGGGATGTACTTGTGTCTGATGCCTTGCTCGTGATCGTCGACTGTCATCCTTGGTGATCGTCTCCGGTCCGCCAAGTCCTGTCAAGTGGAGTACTTGACACTCGCCAATATTGAGTCTTTAGATGGGTTACCGGCCGAGGAGATCCACCATGAGCGATGATGTTCCTGTTTTACCCGCGTTCCCCGAGAATGGCTCGGATGACCGACGGCCGTCAGTTTGGCTCGGGTTGTTCAAGATCTGCTGTGGCCTGGTCGTTGCTCTGGCCAGTGCTGGTGCGCTGATTGCCGAGAGCTACCAGGGCGCCGCGATGGGGGTGACAGGGGGCTTCTTTCTTGGGCTGGGGCTGCGCTGGCTGT
>CAZANL010000524.1:0-4022 GCA_964486115.1 uncultured Planctomycetota bacterium | reverse complement strand
GAACCCTAACGCTAAACGCGCTGTTCAGATTCCCGTTGAACTGCGAGCCAATGCAAGTCGAGCTCACAGGTTACCACTCACTGGATGTTTGGTAGACTTGGCAGGGCAGAACCGGCGGTTCACCCGGGACCTCGAGCGAGCGTGCCATTCGCTCAACTGACTGCTTAATAAAGATGAAGGAGCAGGGATGTACGGACTTGTTCATCAGGCCATGAGAGATTGTATACGAGGCGAACAGGGCGACGCTGCATGGGATCGGATCCAGGCTAGCGCCGGGGCCGATGAAGCGGCCTTCGTCAGCATGCAAGCCTACCCCGACGTGATCGCTTACAGCCTGGTGGGCGCTGCTTGCGAACAACTGGACCTGGAGGCCGGCGAGCTGCTCCGGGCATTCGGCCACTACTGGGTGCTAGAGACCGCATCCAAGCACTACGGACCGATTCTCGACTTCGCTGGCACTGATCTGGCAACCTTCCTCACCAACCTGGACCAAATGCATGAGCAGGTGGCCATCGCGTTTGCCAATCTGCGGCAGCCCTCCTTCGAGCTAGAAGCTCAGCCGGATGGTTCCCACCTACTGCATTACCGAAGTCACCGAGACGGCCTGTCCCAGTTCGTTTGGGGGTTGCTCGAGGGCCTGAGCCAGCATTTCGATCAGGACATCGAAATATCTCAGGTAGCCGACAAGTCCAGTGGCGCCGATCACGACATTTTCCGAGTGGTGATCCAGGAGTGATCGGAAGCGACAGGGCTCAACATCTCTTCCCCTTTTCAATCCAGCTCAACCACGAATTAGAGATCTGTGGATTGGGACGATCCCTTGCCAAACGCATCCCCGAGGCGAGAGGACAGCGCTTCAACGATGTCTTTGGTCTACTCCGCTGGAACGACGGCTTTGGTGCAGAAGCGTTGCAAAAACGGATCGGACGCACTTGCTTGATCTCGCACGAAAGCCTGAAACTCACCCTGCGCGGAGAATTCGTATCGCTGGAGCCGAACGGAGGGTGGCTGTTCATCGGTGTACCAAGGATCGTGACCATCGCCGATCTGAGCGAGACAGGGCTGAGCATTGGAGATTTCGCGGCCCATGACCCGATCATCGACTACCTGTTCCTTCTACAGCGCAACCAGACCAACCTGGACGAGGCACTCCGCAGCGCTCAGGCCCTTTCCAAAAGCCAGGGTCGTTACCGGCTGCTGGTGGAACAGTCTCACGACCTGATATGCAGCGTGGACGAGCAGGGCTCGGTGGTCTTTGCCAACCGTGCGTGGACTTACTGCCTTGGTGACAACTCGGTCAACTGCGGCATAGCCTCACTGCTGAGCCCCTCCTCTCACGGAACCTGGGCCGAGTGCGTGGATGCCCTGCGCCAGAATGCCAAACCCCAGAAGGTCTCACTGGAGTTTCAGGCGGAGAGCGGCGTCCGGATCCTGGCAGATGGGATCTTGAAGAAGACGGTCCTGGAGGACGAGGGCGTCCGGATCGTGGGCTTTCTCCGGGATGTGACCCAGCAAGAAGAGGTGCGCACAGCCCTGCAGAAATCACAGGATCAGTTCCGTCAGGCACAAAAAATGGAGGCTATTGGTCGCCTCGCCGGAGGCATTGCCCACGACTTCAACAACCTGCTTGGCGTCGTTCTGGGAGCCGCCGGAATGCTCCGGGAAGAACTCGCTGAGAGTGATCCGCGCCGGGCAGATGTCGACGTGATACTCTCGACCGCCGAGAAAGGCGCGGCGCTGACTCGGCAGCTCCTGGTCTTCAGCCGAAAGCACCGCACCGGCGGCCAGCAAACTGAGCTCGTGGCCCAGACCCAGGAAATGACACGCATCCTGAAGCGGATCCTGGACCGTGCCGTCGTCCTCGATGTCAGCCACCCGCCGTGCCAGATCCATGTGGATATCGACCCGGGTCAGTACGAGCAGATTCTGATGAACCTGGTGATCAATGCCCGAGACGCGATGCCTGAAGGGGGAAACCTCTCCATCACCCTGGACGTCAACGGGCAGCAGGAAGCGCGGGTCCGAGTTCGCGACACGGGCATTGGCATGGACAAGGAAACACAGGAACAGATCTTCGAACCCTTCTTCACCACCAAGGGCCAGGACCAAGGAACGGGGCTGGGGCTGGCGATGGTCTACAGTAGCGCCGCCAGCCTGGGAGGAGACGTACTGGTCGATTCCGCACCGGGCGAGGGAACCGAGATCACCGTCATTTTTCCAACCGCGGCCCCAAGGCATGGTCGTAAACATACCGGTCAGGTACAGCCCCAGCAGCGGGCGCGCCTCAAGGACGATGGCTCAGCGCCGACGATCTTCCTGGTGGAGGATCAGATCGAGCTCCGAACCCTGGGCGTTCGAACGCTGGCCAACCAGGGTTACGACGTGCGGGAATTCTCCGGCATCACCCAGGCGCGAGAAGCGTTCTCGGCGGCAAAGCAGCCTCCAGACCTGCTGATCACCGACGTCAGGCTGCTGGATGGTGTCGGAACCGATCTGGCCGAGGAAATGCACCAGCGAGGACTGGTCAGCCGGGTATTGATCGTCACCGGTTATGCGAGCTTGGGCCGCATCGAGAGCCTGATGATGCGGTACGGCTGGCGCCTTTTGATGAAGCCCTACTCCAACAAACAACTGGTCAGCCTGGTCTATGAGTTGCTCTCTTCTGGTCCAGACTGAAGCTCGCCCCACCGAGGCTATATCAACACACCCCAATCGACCGACTTGATTCCACCCACCCCCCGGCTAAGATGGCAAGGCGAAGCCGACGACGTGGGCGACTGGTCAGTGCTGCTGGCCGATTCAGCGGTCCCACGGCCATGCGCTCGTAGACCGCTCCAGCTCCGAGGAGTCTGTCGAGTTCGAGCAGCCACCTTCCCTGGAAACAGAACGAGAGCAGGTGATCCAGGCATCGGCCTACATGATGGGACATGCGATCCACCACATCCTCCTCGTAGAGAATATTGACGCCGATGCGGACCTGCTGCGTCGCGCATTCGCAGCCGAGGACCGCTTCTTAGTGTCCACCGCCAGGACCCTGGCTGAGGCATGGGCTGTTCTCGAAGAACATCCGACCGATCTGGTTCTGGCCAGCAGCAAACTGCCGGATGGGCCGGGAGCGGCTCTCCTCACTCGGGATCATCCGCGCACTGGCTGTCCCACGATCCTGCTGACCTGCGAAAGCGAACAGACCTGCACCGAACCGGCCGAGGCTGGAGAGGCGCTCCTCCTGCCCAAATCGGAGCATGTGTTTGCCACCATGCCGCTGATCACCCGACTGGTGCTGCGTGAATGGGATCAACGACAGGAACGGACCACGCTCGAGAAACAGCTCTTCCAGCTGAAAAAAGTGGAATCCATCGGACGCCTGGTGGGCGGCGTGGTTCACGATTTCAACAACCTGCTCGCCGCGATCATCGGCTACACACAGCTGGGCGCAGCAACCCTGCAACCGGACGAACCGCTCAAGCAAGATCTGGACGAGGTGCTAAAGGCTGCCGACAGGGCAGCCACCCTCACGCGTCAACTCCTGCTATTCAGTCACAAGCAGGTGACGCAGCCCAGCGTCATCGACCTCGCGAGGACCCTCGAGGGGATGAAGAAGATGCTTCGCCGACTGATCCCCCAGAGCATCCAGATCGCCTTCGAATCCACTGGCCCCGCCCCGGTTCTGGCAGATCCGGCACAGATGGAGCAGGTGCTGATGAATCTCGCGCTGAACGCACGAGACGGGATGGCGGATGGCGGGCTGATGACGTTTCGGATCGATGCATTGCCCGCCCAAGGGGACCAGGAACACGCTGCCGAGGCGACGACCCAGGTCATCCAGTTGTCGGTCTCAGACACCGGCCCAGGGACGGAGTCGACGGCACATCTCCTCGACCATCTCGGCGAGGGGGAAGAGGGGCAGCCCCCACTCCCGGGACTCTCAACGGTCTCTCGAATCGTGAGCCTCCATAAAGGAAAGATCGCGGTGGAAAGCATCCCGCAAAAGGGAACCACCATCCAGATCCACTTGCCTGCAG
>CAZANL010000523.1:0-4028 GCA_964486115.1 uncultured Planctomycetota bacterium | reverse complement strand
GGCATCCCGCTGGTAGACCAAGCCAGCCAGAATATTGAAGATCGGCAGCTTGAGCTGATACTTCACCTTCCCCGACCACTGCAGAGCTCGCAGCGCAGCCGGAGAGACATAGACCGTTTCCAGATTGCCGGTCGAGAGACTGGTCAGTACGTTGGCCAGCGACTGAGGCACCGAGTTCATCTTGAGGTGTTTGAAGGACTGCTCGACCAGAGGATCACCCTCGCGGAGCCAGATCTTGCTCGACCGCAGCTCGCCCAGACTGTTGATCTTCTTGGTCGAGTACATGTAGGCGAAGCCGGCCTCGGAGAGCCCCAGTAACAGATAACCCCGCTTGTACAGATCCTTTAGCACCTTCTTCCACAGGGCGTCGCGAACATGATCGTATTCGCGATAGTTACGGAACAGCATCGGCAGCTCGAGCACCCGCAAGTCCGGATACAGCGCTCCCAGACCAATCCCGGTCAGCCCCGCCGCGTTGAGCTGGCCACCACGGATCTTCTCCACGACCGCCTTTTCTTCACCCTGTATTCCGCCGGCATAGAAACGGAACCCGACCTGACCGTCGGTCCGCTGGCGCAACTCCTTGTCCATCTCGTCGAGAATCTTCATCCACGGGGAGCCCTTCGGTGCCACCGTCGCACATGTAATGATGTGTTTGGGCTCCTCGCCCGAGACTGGAAGCGCGAGCAACACAACCAAGACGAACCGGCTAATCCAACTCATCGAGCTCTCCCATGTTCTTTTCTAGCTGCTTGTCCTCCTCCTTGGACTTCATGGAGGGCAAGAAGTGCTTGTCCACATCAGCGATCAGCTGGCGTGCACGCTGGCGCGCGATCGCATTGGCCAGGGTCAACGCCCTCTCGTCCGGACCCTTGTCCTGGGCAACAGCTTCGAGCGTTTTCAGGTACTTCTCTCGCTGCTGGGTCGTCACGAGGTAGTATCGCGCATACGCCACCCTGGAGAGCAAGAATCGACCCTTGCTCAGTTCGATTCCCTTCTGGAAATATTTACCCGCTTCCACCGGCCGGCCACCGATATCCTTGCCCCGGCTGCCCCAGCAGGTGCCAAGGACCATGTAGGCTCCGCCGTGATAGAAGGCCTCGTCCAGCTCGATCACCCGGCGCATCATCGCCAGCGGATATTCCAGCTGCTCGATCATCCCGAGGTCGTCCAGACTCGTATTGATCAGTCCACCGTAGGCCTCGCCGGTGAAGAACAGCGCGGGGAGGTCCTCCTGCTCCAGCTTGGCCAGCTCTCGCTTGAAGGCATCCAGATCCCCACTCCGACGAGTCTTGGAGAACTCGATCTGTTCATCCAGCAGCCGTGAACCGTAGGTCAACGCCTTCTCGTACAACGCGCGAGCCCACAGCTTGTCTTCACTCTCGGCAAACGCGTAGGCATAGCTGGTAAACATCTCGACCGACAGCTGGAGCAGCACCTCGTTCTCCGGATCGGCCAGGAGGAAGCCCTCCATCATCGCAAGCAGGCTAGGACCAGCCTCTCTGGCCTGCCGAGGGCTCTTCTCAGCCTCGAACTCGGTCTTCATCCGTGCGAAGGTCGGCTCCATCATCGAGACGACGAGTTTCTGCGTGCTGCAACCAGCAACGAGCAAAAGAACCGCCGGCAGCCAGGCCAACCTGGCCAAGTGCGTAGATGCCATGGACTTTCCCCAGGGTTTGAAAGGCTGAAAGCCTAGCAAGAGACATCCGAAAGTCCAGCCCAGGCCGGGCTATAATCCCCTCCCGCCCGTCCCCCGCGATGCGCCTGGGATGCCCCCCCCCCGCGGACGCCCCGATGACCGCGGCCGGCATCATTACTGCCCGCAATGCCGCGCTGGCTGTTCGCCCCTCCCGTCGCCGCCCCCCCCACGCATACAGCGAAATGCGGCCCGGACAGGGCTGACGCCTCGCCACCGGCCTCATCATGCCCCTGTCCCAACTCCATCAGACATACAGCCGGGAGGGTGTACAGCATGCCCCGATCCGGGGCGAACACCTGAGCCGCGAACGAGCCAGGAATGGCGAGGGCCCGTCCAAGAGACGAGACGGGACGACCGATCGCGAGCGACCCGCACCGGCGAAAAGACAAACCGGCAAGGAGTGCCATAGGTCCAAATTAGACCGGTGCTTCCGCAGAACCCGGACAAGTTGACACCGCGATAGCGGCACGTATAATCTGTGACTTCGCGACCCTTGCCCTGCGTGGCGTGTGTCTACGCTCGGCAACCTAGGAGTCATTATATAATGAACATCAACATCACCGAACTCGAACCGTGCCGAAAGAAGGTCGAAATCGAAGTGCCGGCCGATCGAGTCAGAGAAGAATTCGACAAAAACTACAACGAGCTGGCCGAGGGAGTCTCCGTTCCGGGATTTCGCCCCGGCCGCGTACCGCGCGCAGTACTCAGACGCCGGTATGAGGAACAGGTCTGCGAGCAGGTCAAGATGTCGCTGCTGCAGGAGGTCTTCACCAAGATCCTCGACGAGCACGACCTCGACCCCGTCAGCGAGCCCGACCTGAAGCTCGAGGAGCTGTCGGTCTGCGAGAACGAAGCGTTCCAACTCGAGATGGAGCTCGAAGTCAAGCCGGACTTCGACCTCGGCGACTACAAGGGTATCGAGGTGGAAAGCGTCCCGCTCGAGTTGGACCCGATCGAAATCGATCGCTCCATCGAGTTGCTACAGCGCCGAACTGGTGCCGATCGACGGCGAGGAGATCGGCGATGGCGACCACGTCATCTGCGACTTCAAGCTGACCGCCGAGAGCGAGGAAGCACTGAACGAGGAAAACGTCCCGTTGCGGATCAAATCCGGCGAGCAGATCCCGACCTTCGACATCCCGTATGCCGACTTCGTCGGAAAGAAGGTCGAAGACGAGGTGTGCGGTGACTGCAAGCTCCCCGACAACTTCAACAAAGAGGAGTTGCAGGGTAAGGACGCAGCGTACACGCTCACCATTCGCGCACACCAACGGCTCGAGCTGCCCGAACTGGACGAGGACTTCTGCAATGAGTTCGGCTGCGAGAACGAAGAGGCGCTGAGAGAGCGGGTCAAGCACAACCTGGAGCACAACCTGGAGCACGAGGCCGATTCGCAGGTCGAAGAGAAGATTCTCGACAAGCTGGTCGAGCAGACAGACTTCGAGATCCCTCCAGCGATCCTCACCGCGGAGCGCCAGCGTGTCTACCAGATGGAAGAGATCGAAATGCGGCGCCAGGGGCTGCCGGAGGACGAGATCCATGAGAAATTGACCGCCGCTCAAGGAGAGCGCGAAGAGGTAGTCAAGGTCAAGGTTCGGCGTGCTCTGGTCATCGATCGGATTGCCAAACTGGAAGGTGAAGCGCTGGGGGTTTCAGAGGACGAGGTCGAGGATCGCATCAAGGTGCTGGCACAAGCCAATCAGATGTGGCCCAATCAGATGCGTCAGCGGCTGGAAAAGTCAGGCGCCATCGATCAACTGATGAGCCAGATCCAGACGCAGAAGGTACGTGCGTTCCTCAGAGAGAACGCGAAAATCGACAAGCTGGAAGCAACAACCTAAGGACTGAACATGACCGAACGAGCTGAATACTATCCGACGCCTTACGTCATCGAGCAGACTGGCCGCGGCGAACGTTCCTACGACATCTACAGCCGGTTGCTCAAGGACCGGATCATCTTCCTGGGAACCGAGATCAACAGCCAGGTGGCCAATGTGGTGATCGCCCAGATGCTGTTCTTGCAGATGGAAGGCAAGAAGCAGGACATCAGCCTCTATCTCAACTGCCCAGGCGGGTCGGTGACCGCCGGCATGGCGATCTACGACACGATCCAGTTCGTCCAGTGCGACGTGGCGACCTACTGCATTGGCCAGGCGGCAAGCATGGGCGCGGTTCTGCTGGCTGCAGGCACCACTGGCAAGCGGTACAGCCTCCCCAACTCGCGGGTGATGATTCACCAGCCTTGGGGCGGCATGCAGGGTACGGCAGCGGACATCTCGATCCACGCCGAGGAGATCCTGCGGATGAAGGACTCGCTCTACGATATACT
>CAZANL010000522.1:1234-4041 GCA_964486115.1 uncultured Planctomycetota bacterium | reverse complement strand
TGACCTGGAACTGCCGGAGTTCTGGAAGCACGGAGTGCGCACCTCAGTCCTGCTGCCTGTCTATGGTGCAAGCCTCGTCGGGTTGCGCGGCAGCGCTGATTCGGTGGAGTTGACGGTCGTGCGCCATCTCAAGCTCAAGCGGCGAGGCGATCAGCGTCGATTGAGCGCCCGCAGGCTGAATACGTTCCGTTTGTTCTCCCACGAATTTCTCACGGCGGGGCTGCGCGGCTGGGACTCGGCATTTCACTCGAGGGAGGCCAGCGCGACAATCGTCTGGACCTGAAAAGACCTCGAGTCCGGGGTCCCGGACGCCAGCGAAATTTCCGAACTGATTCTAGACCAGATCGATCCGGATTCCTGGGAGGAAAACCTGTTCTCAGTCGACATTGCCGGTGGCCAGCTACTGGTGGTCAACTCGGCGATGGTGGTCGATCGCGTGGAGGCCTACATCTCGCATCTCGAACAGAAGCGGTTCAGCCGCTCGGCCCTGGTGCGCGCACGGTTGCTACTCCCAGCAGCCGGTCAGCGGGAGTGGTTCTCTGAACGCGGAGGCGAGGGCCTCGAGCCGGGAGATCGGTTTGCCATGGTCAAGCGGATTGAAGAGGGAAAGGGCGTGTCGGTCGAAGTCGACCTCAGCCATACCTCGTTGATGGGGCAGCAGTCGCTCAGCGCCGACTTGCGCAGCCGATATTACGTCGAAGGCTACAACACCACGGGCCGGCGCTACCTGCCAAGGACCGCCGTGCATGAGGGCGGCGCCTCGCTCGTGACAAACGTCGTGCCTTCTCCAGGAGACAAGCTGTCGATCAAGCTGCAACTGGAAGTGCGGACCCTGGCGGGCCTGTCCGAGCGTCGGGTGGCGTCCGGACGCAGCTTGCAGATTCCAGCAGTCGAGCGGATCCGGCAGACCTGCCGCCTGCTGATCCGATCCGGGGGCGCACACCTGGTGGCCCTCTCTGGCGGACGGTTTCTGCTGGTCGAAGCCTGGACCGGCCGGGGGGGCAGGCGGCGGCAGTAGGCGCGCTCTGCGCCCGCTCGACTGCCTGGAAAGCGAGTGTGCCCCCCCCCATAGCCTCTTCACGCGGATTGCTGGTGAAGTGCTCCTACCCGGCTACCAGCTGCGCATGGCCGAGTCGTAGGCGGCCAGTGCCTTGTCATACCGTTACATCATCACGGGGGCGAATCACGCGGCCGCTGATCTTTCGATAGAGCGCCTCGATGCCCCAGGCCAGAACCAGCATGGCGACCAGGATCCAGATTTGGGAGCGTGTGTTCACGTCGGCGATGGTTTGCCAGCAGAGCGCAACCAAGGCCGCCAGACAGGACAATGCCGCCAACATTGAGATCGTGCGTGAGGAACCGATTTCGCGGGACTTTCGGACGCTCACCAGGTTGACCGCCAAGAAGATGACCAGAAACCCTGCCGATCCCATCGTGGCAATCGCATTGAGGGGCACCAGGTTTGCGACGAGCAGAGTGAGCGCGGCGAAGAGGAACATTCCCTCGTTCGGTTGCCCATGGATCGATCGCTCGAGCTCCTCGGGGAGCTCCCCCGACTTGGCGATGATGTAGGTCAGGCGGCCCGATCCGTAGAAGGTGGCGTTGATGGCGGACGAGGTGGCCAGGAGGGCCGCGATGCCTACCATGATGTAGCCCGTTGTTCCCATGGACTGCTGCGCGGCTTCGGACAGCGCATAGGTGCTGTGGGTTGCGATCTCATCGCGAGACACATGGCCAACCGTGACCACGGCGATCAAAACATAGATAACGATGACACTGGCGACCCCGCCAAGATACGCGATGGGAAGCGTCCTTTCCGGGTTTTCAACCTCCTTTGCGGCGTTGGCGATCAGCTCGAAACCCTCGTAGTTGAGAAAGATGATCATCGCACCGCAGAAGATCCCCAACCCGGATACGCTGTAGGACGATGGGGAAAGAACCGCCGAGTGGGGCATGGGGGTGGCCAAGCCGACGACGACGAACACACCGAGCAGGAGCAGCTTGGCACCATTGAAGACGTTCTCGGAGCGAAGCACCAAGGAGGGCCCGACAAAGTTGATCAAGGCCAACAGGACGACGATGGTGGACAGCAGGATGTGACGCCAGGTGTCGATGTCCTCCATCCCCAGCAATCTCGCGCCGTAGGAGCCGAATGCGTAGGCATAGATCGACAGTAACACCACATAACTCATGCACAGCAGGATGTTGAGCGAGCCAGTGAGGATACCGGTGCCGTACCCGCGATTGAGGAACTCAACCGTTCCCCCTCGCTTGGATACGCCAGTGTGAGCTTCCAATAAGAATAGGCGGTCAACAGCGCGACCACGCCAGCGAGAACGAAAGCCACGGGAGCGGCGCCCTGCGTCAACTCGATGGCCAGCCCGGTCACCGCGAAAATCCCACCCCCGACCATGCCGCCAATACCAATCGAGAGCGTGGACAGGACGCCGATCTTCGGTTCTTTCGCTTCGCTCATCTCACCAATCAACGCATGTCGTACTGGACGTGACCGTCCGACCGACGACGATCCCCCATCAGGGACTACGAGAGCTTCGAGCCATCCCCCGGGGGGCGATCCACGATCAAGGATACCGCCCGAGGCCCCACTTTGTACATGGCTCTCCAAGGTGACGGCCAAGGCGACAGCTGCACTGATCACGCACGGTCCCGCCGCCACCGAACGTGACGTGAAACGGCCAAGATCAAGGCCCAGCCGGTCTCGGCCCGGGCCAAGGAGGTGATCGCGAAGCTCTACCCAGGGTGAGCGACGGCTCCTCCGACCCGCAGAAGGCTGAGGCCGCAATGCT
>CAZANL010000522.1:0-1224 GCA_964486115.1 uncultured Planctomycetota bacterium | reverse complement strand
GAAACCCGCAAGGGTTCCCGTTGTGCTCGCCTAACGGCTAGTCCAATTTTGCACGAAACGGGGATGCGGGCAGGCCGGCCCGGTTGACCAGGTTTGGCTCGGCCAGTTCATGCCAGCCATACCGGACCGCGACGGGTTCTTTCACCTTCTCGCTTTTCACGATCAGGTGGTGGCCAAAAACGATGGTCACCGTGGCCGGGTGCCACGTGCCGTCCTTACCGGAAATCTCGAAATGGGTCAGCGTCTTGTTCTCGCCATCACTCGGTTTCAGGCCCCCGGTGGTCTCCTGTTGGAACCAGATCGTGATACTGTCCTTGCCCTCAGTCTGATCGGCCTTGAGGAACAAAGGGCCTGAGTAGGGTCCCACGTCACGTCCGTAGTCCTTGGTCAGCGACCAGAGGGCCAGCCGGCGCCCCACTTCCTGCTTGTTACGTGGGTGAATGTCCCTGACGTTGCCGATGTCGACCGTGACTGCCATGCCGGTATTCTTGATCGACAGTGTTTTTAGCTGGGCTTCCCAGATGCCGGGCAGCGCCTCCGGCCGGTTGTACCGGTAGGGAGCCAGCTGGACAAAGTGGAAGGGCATCTCGGGATTCTTGAAGACCTTGCGCCAGCCCTCGATGAGAGCCTTCTTCTTTTCGAAGTAAAGCATCCCCTCGCCATTGTTGGATTCTCCCTGGTACCAGAGGGCCCCCTTGAAGCGGTACTTGAGGATCGGGTGTACCATGGCGTTGTAGATTGCCAGTGGCGTCTGGTGCCGGATCTTCCCCTTGGCATTCTTGCTGGGGAAGCTGGCCAGGTTGTCACTGATGTTCTTGAGTGCCGGGACTGACCGGAAGCCGACCGGGGGAGTCCACGGTTCAATACGGGTGCCGCCCCAGTTACAGCCGATCAGGCCGACCGGGACCTTGAGTTCCTGCTGCAGGTTGAGGGCAAAGAAATATCCCACCGCCGTGTAGTTGCCGACGGTCTTCGGTGTTGTCTCGGTCCATCCCCGCGTCCTGGTTTTCGATTGTGGCTTGTCGGCGGTCTGGTGTGGGAACTTGATGTGCCGGATCAGCGGATGTGTTCCTGCGGCAATTTCCCTCTGCGGATTATTGGATCGAGAGACCGTCCATTCCATGTTGGACTGGCCGGAGCAAAGCCAGACCTCCCCGACCAGCACGTTTTTGATGTTGATCGCGCTGGAACCATTGATCGCAATAGCGTGCGGCCCGCCGGCTT
>CAZANL010000521.1:0-4053 GCA_964486115.1 uncultured Planctomycetota bacterium | reverse complement strand
AGGGGGGTGCTGCGGGTGATGATGCCGATCAGCGCCATGAAACTGTAGAGCAGCGCGGCGGTGAAGATCAGCAGGGGTAGGCTGTAGAAGATGCGCAGGTGCCAGACCCCGAGCCGCAGGCCGATGCCGACATAGACGATACTACAGAAAGCGATGATTGCGGCGCTGAACAGGACCAGGCCACCCAGGTACTTGCCGAGAAAGATGCGTAGCCGACTCAGTGGCTTGGCCAGTACACAGTCGACGGCACCTGCCGCCAGAAGATCGGGGAAATAGCCCGCGCACGCTGCGATGAACAGCCACATGCTGAAGGTGAACATCAGGCCGACCGTCAGCAGGATCCAGGCTTCCACCGACCGCCGGAACTCGGTGAGGTTGGTGGCGGCGTCCATCGCCTTGATTTGCGCCTTCTCTAGCTTTTCCCAGTCTTCCTGTTGCTTTTTCTGGTCATATGTTCCGTCCTCTTTCAGATATTTGTTCGGGTCGACCCGCCGTTCTTGCTCTGTCTGCTGGGTCTCACGATATTTACCAACCCACATCTGGGAGAAAACCGAAGTGGGCTGGTCGCTGAAGACCAGCCCGAACTGCCGCGTTCCGTCCGGTGCCACGATGGCCTTGGGAAAGCCGATGGCCATGCCGGCGATGACCAGCAGCATGATCGCCATCAGGATGAACACGACTTGCTGCTTGGACTGGCGCCAGGTGTCGCCGACGATCGCCATGAGGGCCCTCATTGGTTGCTCTCCTCCTCTTTGGTCACGAGCCGGATGAAGGCGTCCTCGAGATTTACCTGGGCATGCTCGATGGCATAGATCTCGATCTGCTCGGCGCGCAACTCGTCGATCAGCATCGTGATCTGCTCCTTCTTCTCGAAGCCGATCTGGAAACTCGCCTCTGATTCGCGAGTGGCGCCACGGGTCGCTAGACGTTGCCAAACCGGGTCCGCGATGGGGGAGGTTCGCAGGCTGACCACGACGGCGTCTCTGTCGCTGGTGACCGAGGCGGTGATCTGTTCCACCGAACCCTGTTGGATCAACTCTCCCTTGTGCAAGATCCCGATCTGGTCGCAGGTCTGCTCGACCTCGCTGAGCAGGTGGGAGTTGAGGAAGATGGTCGTGCCCTCCCTGGCGATTCGCGTGATCACCTGGCGGATCTCCTGGCGTCCGACAGGGTCGACGCCGTCGGTCGGTTCGTCCAGAAAAACCAGCCTGGGCTGACCAAGCAGGGCCTGGGCTAGCCCCACGCGTTGGTTCATGCCCTTCGAGTACTTGGAAATCTTGGTATCGGCCCACTCGGACATTCCGACCAGTGCCAGGGCCTTGTCGATCTCCTGTTTGAGCTGGGACCCGCCCATACCGCTCAGCTTGCCGAAATAGGCGCAGACGCCCCGGCCGGTGAGGTAGCGCGGGAAAGCGTGTCCCTCGGCCAGATAGCCGATTCCCTGGCGTGAGGCGGGAGACCCGCAGCATTGCCCCATCAGCTTGGCCTCACCCGAGGTGGGTCTGACGATCGAGAGCAAGGTCTTGATCAGGGTGGACTTGCCGGCTCCGTTGGGACCTAACAGTCCGAAACAGCAGCCGACGGGTACTTTCAGGTCGATCGGACGGAGAGCCCTGATGTTGCCGCGGTAGGTCTTGCTCAGCCCGGTGGTTTCGATGGCGTACTGCACTTTGTCTCCAAACGAAAAGCGATCCGGATGGTCACAGATGGAGCACTATTATTCCGGAGAGTGCCAAAAGTGCCAGCTATCATCAGCATATCAAACGGGCCGCTCGCGTGGCGCCACCTTCGTTGACTGCTCGACTCCGTGAATTTTGTGCGACTGGGTGCCTGCTGGCAGGCCAACGATGTTGAAATGAGTGATCCGGGCCAGCCGGAGGAGGTGGAACAGTCCGGCCAGCACGACCAGCAGCCCGAGAGTGTTCAGGTAATAGGCCAGGTGTAGGTCCTCGATTGTACGGCCCAGCACGGTTCGGTTCAGTGCGACACACAGCACGAAAAAGGCGATCATGTAGCGCCAGATTGTCTTGTGCTGCAGGCAGCAGCCATAGGCGATCAGCAGGAAGAACCCCAGCAGCAGAAAGACGTAATGGGTCTTCCAGGTGATCGGAGACAGGGCCAGCATCAGGCCGAAGACGATTGCTCCCTCTACGTAGAACGGCAGTGTACGCGGATCGGGACGCTGCCAGCCGAACATCAGCGCGGTGAACAGCAACAGGATCGCTAGAGCCGCCCGGATGACTCGCTGAGCTTTGGCTGGGGGGAGGTTGAGGAAGTCGATGTAGCCCCAGGCGGGCCGATCTTCACGCACCTGCGGATAGGTCGAGAGGAAGCGGAACAGCGCGTAGCGCAGCGACTGGTTGCCAAAAGAGAAAGGCACGATCACCTTGTCGGCTCTGTTCTCGAACAGATCCTGATTGTCGGTCATCTGTCTGACGCCCTGGTACCAGTAGGAGAGGTTCTCCTGGTGAACATCGTTTCCGATGAGCAGAGAGGGGAGAGCGAACAGGATCCCACTGAGGAGCAGCGAGACCAGTGCTGGGCGCCAGTGGCGGCGGTACAGCAAATAAATGACGAGCAACACGGGAGTCAGCTTGAGCGAGACTGCGAGCCCCAGAGGCAGCCCTGCTGACCAGCGCCTCCCGCAGCTGACCAGATAAAGCGTTCCAATGCACAGAGCAAACTGAAGCAGGTTTACCTGGCCTCCAGCGAAGTCACGTTGCAGGAATCGGCTGGACCAGAGCAGTGTGAGCCCCAGTGCAGCCCATCGGTAACGGGGCCAGTTCGAGAACCACTCGCAGGCCAGGCGGTCGAAGATCCAACCCAGCCAGCACAGAAGGCAGATCTGCATCACGTACCACAGCGCTCTGAGGACTGTGAGGTCGAGGCGAGACAGGGGCGCAAAGAACATCCCAAATGTGACCGGGTAGGGGCGATGCAGTGCCCTGGGCTCATACACGTTGTAGGAGTCGCGAAGCGTCCTGGGGGACTGGCGCGATTGCCGCTCGTTGGTGCGGGTCAATTCCAGATTGGCCCGCATCTGCGCCTTGTTGGAGGCGATCTCCCAGAAGCGTTGTCCCAGCAGGTGGGACCGATGGATCGCGCCCTGTTTTTTGCGAACTGCGAGTCCTCCGAGGAGGGCCCCGAGGGCCACGAGCAATACGATTATCGTCCGGAAAATGTGCGCACGGCCGAGTTGTTCGCGAATGCGTCCCCAGTAGACGAAATCCACGGTCAGGAACGCCCACAGGACTCTCCCAGCGCATCGCAGCGCAAGGCCGGGGCCGGCGATGAGTTTTCTCATCTTTGACGAAGGATGCCCGAAGATCAGGCGAAGGCAAGAGACAAAAACCACACCGATTTGACCGTGCCGCTTTTCTGGGCTAAAGTTCCAGCGAATCCGGCATCATCACCGGTTCCTAGTGATTTCAAGGCCACCCTCGCTCCACGCCCCCATTATGTTCGCAGGCTAGATGTCTGCCATTTCCACTCCAGGAGTTCGAGCCGATGGCCGCTGACAAGAAAACAACGATCAACATTCCATTCTTCGATGTCAAATTCGACATCAAACTGGACACTCTGCTGCTCGTCGGCGTTGTGGTGTTGGTGATGGTCCCCACAGTAGTCTGCATGATGCAGGTCAGTCAGCTGCGTGGGCGACTCGCCGATGCAGAAAAACAAGCGCAGCACGCCCTTGTCCAGGCCAGGCAGGCCCATGCAGCGAAGGTTGTGGCGGCCGACAATGCAGCCGATCTTCGCGGTCAACTGGCCAAGCACGTACGTCAGGAAGTCAGCCGGGTGGCGGCCGAAATCAAGCCCCCCACCATCGACACCTCCGACCTGCTTCGCCGGTCCGACATCGCTGATTTGGCAACTCGCAAGGAACTGGCAGTTTCCGTGACCAGGCAGTCGAAGGCGATGGTGCGGCTGGGCCAGAGGCTCGCTGGGGCACTGACAGCACGAGACATCGCGGGGCTGGCGACCAAGAAGTCTCTCGCGGGGCTGGCGACCAAGAAGTCTCTCGTGGGGCTGGCGACCAGGAAGTCTCTCGTG
>CAZANL010000520.1:0-4059 GCA_964486115.1 uncultured Planctomycetota bacterium | reverse complement strand
GCAGGCCAGCGCGGCGCCGATCGACCGCAGCGAAGCGCGGAGCTCGAGCTACCATAGCGCCAGGCGCAGGCCAGCGAGGCCGCCCCAGGGCGTCAGGGTCTCACCCCGAGAGTGCGCAGCACCTTGTACATTGCCCTGTACACACCCGTCGCGCAGGAAAGAGAAAACCCCCCAAGCGCAGAGCACTTGAGGGGTTATCTGGTCCGGGGGGCCGGACTTGAACCAGCAACCTATGGATTTACAGTCCACCGCTCTACCAATTGAGCTACCCCCGGCTGGAACGCGGTAGGTTACTCCACGCCGCCAGATACCGCAAGGTGGTGTCGAGAAGCTGCTTGCGGGTCCCTGGATGGCTGAAGCGGTGGTCGGCTCCCTCGACCGGCACCAGCTCCCCTCGGTCCTCCGCGGCCGCGGCCAGCGCCTGCCCGTCCGCCAGAGGCACGACCTCGTCGGCGGTCCCGTGGAGGAACAGTTTGGGGCAGAGAGCCGCCCTCGCCGCGCGCGGAATGTCCTGAGTCCGGGCGTCGGCCAGGTAGTCGGCGCCGATGCGGTTGCCGGCCACGGTGATGTGGCCCCGCTGCTCCCACTCCGCCAGGACGGACTCCGGAAAGTGCGGCGGGCGGGGGCGAGCCGGGTAGGCCGGGCTGCCGAAGGTCACGATGCCGTCGATCGAGGGATCGGTAGCAGCGTAGAGCAGGGAGACCGAGCCCCCCATGCTGCTTCCGATCAGGAACAGTTGCGCGGGGCTTAGCTGCGCCCGAACAAACGCAACCGCGCCGGCCAGATCCTCGACCTGATCGGAATAGGTGATCCGCGAGGAGGGGAAGTCGGGATTGAGCCGGTTCGACTTCCCCCGGGCGGAGAAGTCGAAGCGCAGCACCGCGTGCCCCTCGGCCTCGAGCCGCCCTCCCAGCTCAATGTGCTTGATCGAGCCCATCGAGGAGAGCATGCCGTGACAGATGACCGCGACCGCCGGACCTCCGGGATGAAGCAGACCGGCCAGCCGTCGGCCGGATCGGCTCGGGAACTCGACCGGCCTCAACCGCTCGTCCGCTGCTTGGCGATGACGCGCAAGTCGCCGACGGTGCCGACGGCATGGGGCGTGTCGCACAGCTCGTCGAGTGTGTTCTGGTAGTCATCGGGGTCGTCATACCCCAGAATCAGCCAGCCGCAGCCATCGCAAATCGCGACATCCCGATTGCGCCGGATGCTTCGCTCGGCTTCCTGTTGGCAGCAGGGTTTCATTAGCGCATTATAAGGTATATGCCCCACCAGAAACTGATCGACGCGCTCCACGACTGCCCGGGGAAGCTGGTCTATGCCTTCGCCGGCGCCGGCAGCCAGGCCCTGCACTGGCTGCATGCGCGGCCCGGTTCGTCGCGGACGGTCCTCGAGGCGCTCGACCTCTACGCGGCGCCCTCAATGGATCGGTTTCTGGGAACGACGCCTTTTCAGTACACGAGCGCCGCGACCGCCTGCGCGATGGCCTGGGCGGCCCTGGTGCGGGCCCGCACACTCGCGCCGGAAGAACCAGTGGCCGGAATTGGACTGACGGCCGCGATCGCGACCGACCAAGAGCGACGGGGAGAGGACCGGGCGCTCGTCGGCGTGGCCCAGGACCATCGCGTGCTGGTCTGGAACCTGCCCCTGGAGAAGGGCTCCCGCGAGGAGGGAGAGCGGCTGGCCAGCGAGCTGGTGCTGCAAGCCCTCGGCGAGACTTTCCGGCTGCCGGGCGCACCCTGGACCGAGGCGGCGCCCGAGCCCGCCCCCTTCCGGGGCGCATTGCTCAGCCTGCTCGGCGAGCAGGCCAACCTGATCGGACTGCCCGACCTCTGCTTCTCGCCCCCGCCCCCGCCCGCGGTCTTGTCGGGTTCGTTCGATCCGCTGCACGACGGCCACCGAAAGCTGGCCGAGATCGCCGGGGCACGTCTGAACAGCCCCGTCGCCTTCGAGCTGTCGGTCGTTCACCCGAACAAGGGGAGACTGGATCCGACAACGGTGGAACAGCGGATGTCGCAGGTCTTCGGGCCCCACCCGATGCTGCTCTCCAACAGCCCGCTCTACCTCGATAAGGCCCACAGCATGCCCGGCGTGGTCTTCGTGGTCGGAATAGATACGGCCGAGCGGATCGTCGACCCGCAGCACTACGAAGGCGAGCTCACGCGGGCACTGTCCGAGATCCGGGAGCTGGGCTGCCGCTTCCTGGTCGCCGGCAGAACTGACCAGCAGGGTTTTCGCGCAGCGGAGGGCTTGGCTGTTCCCGAGCAGTTCACCGATCTGTTCGAGCCGATCCCCGAGTCGGCGTTCCGGATCGACCTCTCCTCCACCCAGCTGCGAGCAACCTGACCGAACCGGGCCCCAAAACGAGTGGCCGGGCCCTCTCGAGACCGGCCAGCTCAACCTACCTACCCCTAGATAGATGACTCAGCTTAGAGAATCAGCCTGACCGCTGTCAAGGCTGGCCGCCGGAGGACAAAACCTCTTCGCACCCCGCGCCCCGACACCGGCAGCTAGAGACTGGCCGTACGGGGGCTCTTAGGCTACCCTATCGCATGCGAAAACCCCCTCCACGCCTTCTGTGCAGCCTTCTCCTGGCCGGCTCCCTGCTACCCAGCTGCAACCAGCACAAGCCAACCGCCAAGGAAGAGTTGAAGCACACCGAGAAGAAAAAGGAGGTGATCCCGGTTCGCGTCGCCAAGCTGACGATCGGACCGATCTCCCGCAAGCTGAGCGGATCGGGCACTCTGCGCGGGCGGGCCGAAGTCGAGGTGCAGACAGAGCTAGCGGGGCTGGTCACCGAGATCCTCTGCCGCAAGGGCCAGCAAGTAAAGCAAGGACAGGTCCTTGCCCGGCTCGATGATCGGCTGCTGCAGGTCGAGCTGCAGGAGGCCAAGGTCGGCTACGAGGACGCCAAGGCCCGGCAGAGCAAGGCCGAGTACGCCCTGCGAGAACATGCGCATGTCATCGAGCGTGCGCGGCTCACACTGGAAGACGCCAAGGTCGCGAAGATAAAAGCCGGGCTCTCCTTCTCCGAGAGCAAGCGGGAACTGGGTTCGAAGCTCAAGCTGCCCGAGGGCTCGCTGAGCAAGGACGAGCTGGAGCGGGTTCGGCTGGCCCGCGATCATTCGGAGCAAGAGGTGGCACGGGCCAGGCTTGCGGTCATGCAAAAAACGCTCGACCTGACCAGCGCGATGCTGAAGAAGGGAGACCTGAACCAGGACCTGCGGGACGCCAAGCGCCAGGTGGCACGCTCCTCTTTGTCGGTTCAGAAGGCCCTGCTGGCCGTCGATCGAACGCAGATCAAGGCACCGATCGCCGGAATGATCTACAACCGCGAACTCGAGCCAGGCCAACGCATCTCGGCCGGCCAGGTCGTGTTTCGCGTCGTTGACCAGAGCTGGTTCTACCTCGACCTGCGGATGCCCGAAGCGGAGCTGCCGCTCCTGGCGCTGGACCAGCGAGTGCGAGTGACCACTCAGTCCTTGTTCAGTCCGGTACGGGGCCGGATCGTCGAGCTGGAGCCCTCGATCGATCCGCGCACCGGCACGGTGGGCGTGAGAATCCAGATCCCCGACAGCCCCGCAGCCGGCCAGCGTCCGCTCACCGGACTGCCTGCCGATTTCATGCTGCGCCGCGGTATGTTCGTCAGAGCGCAGATCGAGGTGATGACCCACCCGCAGGCCAAGCTGATCAAGCAGGAGGCGCTGATCTACCAAGACCAGCAGGCCTATGTCTACACCGTGCGAGACAAGAAGGCCAAGCGCATCGCCGTGAGGCTGGGTTTTGCTCGGGAGAACGCGGTGGAGATCTTCGCCCCCGAGCTGGCGGAGGGCGCTCCGATCGTGATCGTCGGCCAGCGGACCGTCAAGGACGGCACCCCGGTCAGGATGGTGCCGGCGACGCCGCGACGTGGCGATTCTGGGACCCCGCGGTGAGCGCACGCTCCCTGCCAGGGTTCACCGGCACCGCGATCAGCCGACCGATCGCGGTGTTGATGACGGCAGTGGCCATCTGCCTGCTCGGCGTGGTCAGCTACCGCGAGCTCCCGGTCAACCTGAT
>CAZANL010000519.1:3361-4061 GCA_964486115.1 uncultured Planctomycetota bacterium | reverse complement strand
GTACTGGAGAGGTGGCGCACACAGACCTATTGGATCGGCTGGTCAGCTGCCGCAATGATTCTGATCGGACTGGGTGTCAGCATCGACCTGGAAGCCTTCCGCGCAACCCCGATCAACGAGATCCTCTCCTTCGCCTTCTACATGATCGCCGCAGCAGGCCTTCACTCGCTCTCGGCACAATCCCCAGCACGTGCCAGCGGGCTGTTGATGGTGGGTTCACTGATCATCGTCTTGCACGCTGGCCTCACCGGGCAGACCGACGTGACCCTGCTAGCCGTGCCTCTCCTGGGGCTTGCCGTTGGTATCCACCTTCATCTGATACCACCGCCCGAGTTCGACAGCGGGCGGCTAATGGTCGTTCTCTGTGGCGTGATGCTGGCCGCCCTCACATTGTGGTCTCGATTCAGCGACCACAGCCCGGTAGGCGTGCTCGCTGCTCCTCTCATTTGGGCCATCCCGGGCATCGCAGTGCTTCATGCCATCTGCGGCAGGGCCACGGAGGAGAGGCTTATCGAGATGAGCGTTGGATTGAACCTGGGCCTGTTGGCTCTGCTGATTTCTTCTTCCGCGCTCGGCATCGTCCCGCTCGCCGCAGCCACGGCAGTCGGGATAGGGCTGATCTGGGCCCTCTGGCCCTGGATACGTTCCAGCAAGGAGCAGTAAACCTCGGTTTACAAGGGCAGATCAAATAGCCCTTTCT
>CAZANL010000519.1:0-3351 GCA_964486115.1 uncultured Planctomycetota bacterium | reverse complement strand
ACATCCATTTACAAACACATAAGCAATTGACAAGAATGCACTTACAGCATCAACCACGTACGATTGGCTCCCGGGACAGAAAAGGGGAGGTGCCGACACATGAGCTATAAACTCTTTCTAGAGTGAGCCTTACAAAATAAACCTGACGGATTCGGAAAGCTGGCACAGCTATTGCATATATGCAGGGTGGCGATTACAGAATTAGCATCTAGTACACAGAAAACAGCCGTGGGGAGAATGTTGTGGAAAAGCTCACGATCATCGAGGACGGGCAAGACAGAGTGGTCGAACTGGACATCGACGAGATCACCATTGGGCGAGCCGTCGACAATATCATCCAGATTACCGAGAAACGTTCCTCCCGCACACACTGCCGTATCGAGCAGATCGAGGACGGTTATCAGGTCACCGATCTCGGCACCGCGAACGGAACACGAGTCAATGGACTGAGAATTGAGGGTTCAGTCGATTTGATAGCTGGCGACGAGATCGAAATCGGCGACATGCTGATCCGTTTCGGCGCAAAACCAGCAGTGGACGAGTTCGCCCCGACCGCCGAGGACCCCAACGCCAAGCGCTCGCCCGCTCCCATTGGCGTGAGTCGCTCCAACAAGAAGCGATCGCGTCGCAAATCCTCGACCAAGAACCCGCGCAAGGGTGGTGAGATCGATATCGATGAAGTCGGCGAGCGAGCGATCAACTGGGTCCAGCGATACGCGGTCGCTCTGTTCGCTGCCGGCATTACACTGATCATGGCCGTGGTGGGCGTGTCCGCCCTGCTCAGCAGCATGACGGAGGGCGAGCTGAAAAAAGCGTACGCCAAGACAATCAAGACTGCTGATTCCGCTAGCACCGTGGACGAGAAAGCCAATGCGATCGACCGACTGAAGATCTTTCAGAGGAAGGTAGATGATGCTGGCTTCAGCACTCAGTTCGGCGCACTGACAGCCAAACGCATCACAGCTCTGGAAAAGGACGTCAAGCACCTGCGCGATGCCGACAGGGATCTCAACCAGCTGAAGCTCAACCGCAAGACTCTGGACTGGCCTGCCAGCCGATACTACGTGCGTCTGCTTTCCCTGCGGGATTCCTATGCTGACACACCGACGATCGAGGAGATCGACAGCGAACTGAAGGGCGTCAACCAGGAACTCCGGGAGGAGCTTCAGCAGCGATACCTGAAGGCCCGCGCGGCTGTCCTCAAGCGCCTGACAAAGAAGGAGTATCAGCAGGCATTCTCGCAGATCGCACGTTTTGCGGCGGGCCTGGGCGAGGGCCTCCTCTCGAAGGATCCGATCGTGTCCGATTTCCGCGAGAAGGCAAACAGCCTCAGCACCGAAGTGCGCGCCGGGATGAAGAAAGACTACGAACAGGTTGTCGATTGGGTCAAGGACGCCTTGCTGGTAAAAAACTTCACCCAGGCGCGCCGAGCCCTGTCCCGCGCGGTTTCCCGCTTCGGCAATACGCCCTACGAGTACTACATCAAGCGTGACATCGTGGCGATCCGGCTGATGGCGACCCGCAAGATCACCTCCTTCGCCGAGGCACGCAAGATCTCGGACAAACGCTCCAAATGGATCGAGAAGATCGAGAAAGCCAAAAAGCTCATCTCGCAGCGCAAATATGAGCAAGCCAGTGAACTCCTCGGCGAGATCGGTCGTGATGCCGGGGGCGACGTGGCCCAGGAGACAGCGCAGCAATTGACGGACATCCGCCGCTTTCTTGCTCTGCGCAAGAAGCTGATCAACCAGATCAACACGGGCCAGCTGAAAGAGACCAGCTACCAGTTTGCCGGCCAGAAGATGACCATCGTCCAGGCGGACGACGAGCGCGTCCGGCTGAAGATCGGCTCGACGGGCTCCACCGCCCGGACCTGGAAATCGATGACCGCAAGGGACCTGTACGACTTCTTCTTGATGATGGATCTGCTGCCGACGGACTACGAAACGATGGGCATCTTCTGCTTCTATCACGACATGACCCCACGAGGTCATCGCTCGCTGATCAAGGCGATGAAGCTGGACTTCCGCAGCCATAGGACCAAGAACCGGGTCTTCGACCTCTACGCTCGGTTGTCACACACGCCGAAACCCGACAACGGCTTCGTGATCTATTCAGAGCGGATCATGACCCCGCGTGAAAAAGAGATGAAGCAATACGAAGAGCGGGCCAGCAAGCTCGCCGCGGAAATGACCCGCGGCAGCAAGTCCCAGCGGATGGTCTCCTTCAACCGGTTCCAGGATACGCTGAAGAGCGCCCGGACCAAGTTTGGCGAGGCTTTCGCCAAGGAGTTGAAGACCAACGTCATCACGAAGCTCGAAAAGCAGCGCAAGGTGTTGCTGGCCTCCCTCAAGGGCGACTCCGGTCTGGGGAACATCCAGCAACTGCGCGCGCTCAAGACCGAACTCAACCGCCGTCGGGCCTACGCCAAGAAGTTGATCTACGACGAGAAGGCCTACCCCTACGACGCGTGCCATGGATGCAAGGCCCAGCCAGAAGTCGACAAGCGGGTCAACGCGGTCCGCGAACTGTGGGACAACCCCTTCGCCAGTAGCCTAGTAGGCGCCGGTGTGAAGGGCAAGTCCGATCGGATCAAGGAGATCAACAGCCAGCTGAAGGGTCTGGGCGTCGCCGCTGATACGGGAGGCCTGAACCTAGGCTACATCGCGGCGCTGGCCAACAAGAAGATGAACATCCAGAACTTTGGGCTGAACGGAAAGGAACAGAAGCTCATCGTATACAACCACAAGGTGTACGACGGCAACAAGGCGATGAACTCCCACGCCACGAACGCCGAGAAGAAGCAGGTCGAAGTCACCAATGACTACCGACACATGATGGGACACCACTGCGTCTACATCGACGACCGGCTGGTGAAAGCCGCTCGAGGCCACAGCGCCTACATGCAGAGCAGCGGTAAGTTCGCCCACAACATCCCGGGCCATCCGGATGGCGCGAGCCCTGGCCAGCGGTGCAAGAAGGCAGGCTATACCGGCAACGCCTCGGAAAACATCTCGATGGGCCGCACCGGTCCCAAGGCTGTCCATAACGCCTGGTACAACAGTTCCGGCCACCATCGGAACCTTCTCAAGGACACCTGGCGAGTGATGGGCGCGGGGCAAGCTGGGAAGTACTGGACCCAGAACTTCGGCGCCACCAAATAACAGATTAACAGGTCCGCCTCAACCTCCACCCGGGTGCACTCCCAAGAGTGTGTCCGGGTGTTTTTTTCAGCAGATGTGACAGCAAACATCGCGTCAAACCAGCGAGTGCCCCGATTTGACGCTCCCTTGCCCCCCTCCGTGCCAATATAAGGGAGACACACTGCCACCGGGAAATCAGAGTAGGCAG
>CAZANL010000518.1:0-4062 GCA_964486115.1 uncultured Planctomycetota bacterium | reverse complement strand
TTCATCGCTGTTGGGGGGGGATATCTACAGTATGCTGCGGGATCGGCGGGCGCGATCCAGGTCTCGCTTTGCCAATGAGCGTGACGACGATCGGGCGCTTCAAGAGCGCCAGCGTTGCCTGAAGAAGCTGAAGGAGGGGCTGGATATTCCTGACGAATTGCTGTCTGAATTGCCCAGCATGGCCGAGATCCAGGCCAAGGCGGAGCTGGCCAAGGAAAAGGCGCGCCAGGCGCAGGAGAACCGATGACGATCGCGCTCGCCCGACGCATGCTGACCGAGCCGGACAAACGGCTGCTCTGGAAATTCGTCTATAATTTCGGCTGGAAAGGCATGCGCTCGGTGCAGAAGTTCAAGAAGCGCTTGCGCCGTGGGGAGTATTTCCCACCCTTTTTCTACATCTCGGTGATCAACAGCTGCAATCTGCGCTGTCAGGGGTGCTGGGTCGACGTGGCCAGCCCGCGCGAGATGATCGCGCTGGACGACTTGAACCGGATCATCAACGACGCCAAGGCCCATGGTAACGCCTACTTCGGTTTACTCGGCGGGGAGCCGTTTCTCTACCCCCATCTGCTCGAGGTTCTTGAAGCTCATCCGGATGCCTACTTCCAGATCCTGACCAACGGCCATTTCATCAACCAGCAGATGGCGCGGGAGCTGCGCCGCCTCGGCAACGCCACCCCGGTGATCAGCCTCGAAGGGGACCAGCTGGTCAGTGACATCCGGCGAGGTCGGCCGGATGTACTGGCCCGGTCGATCGAGGGGATCGAGAACTGTGTCCGCGAACGGATCATCACCGGCGTGGCGACCAGTGTCTGTCGGAGCAACTTCGAGGCCCAAGTCGACGAGGCCTGGCTGCGCAAGCTGATCGAGATGGGGGTGCACTACGCCTGGTTTCACACCTACCGCGTCGTCGGGCCCGATTCTTCTCCGGAGCTGGCACTTTCACCGGAACATGTCGTGGCGCTGAGGCGTTTCATGGTGGAGATGCGAGTCAAGCTGCCGATTGCGATCGTCGATGCCTACTGGGACGACCAGGGCCAGGCGCTGTGTCCGATGGCCACTGGCGTCAGCCATCACATCGGCCCCAGCGGAGCGATCGAACCCTGCCCGATCATCCAGTTCGCCACCGAGACGATCAACGACCGCTCGAGCATCTTCGAGACCTTCACCGAGTCGCGCTTCCTCGATGATTTTCGACAGACTGCGGCCGCCACGACTCGGGGCTGCATCGTGCTCGAGCGGCCGGACCTGGTGCAGGAGCTGGTGGCGCGTCATGGCGCCCGGGACACGACGCAGCGACAGACGGCGCTGGACGAACTGTCGCGGATGAAGCCGCGCTCCAGCCAGCACGTGCTCGAACACCAGGTGCCCGAGAAACACTGGGCCTACCGGTTTGCCAAGAAATACTGGTTCTTCGGGTTTGGGGCGTATGGATAAGCTACAGCCGATCAACTTGCCGCCACTGCTCAAGGCCCGCCCGTCGAGGCCGCCGCAAGCGAATATCCCTCAGACCGCCGCCGAGCGGTCGCGCCTCAGAGAGCTGGTCGAGTGGTATGCACCCTCGGTCGAGCAGGTCCCGCCGGTCGCGCTGGAGGACTTGCGCGTTCTGACGGGTGAGCTGATTGCCGAGCACGGACTGAACCCGAGCTGGCAGGATTATTTGGCGGTGTTGTTGAACAACGCGCTGTGGCGCGAGGCGCTGGCCGAAGTTCCGTTCAATCGACGCCTGCTGCTGTTGCCCAAGTGCCTACGCGATGAGGACCGCTGTCCGGCGCCGTTCGACGAGCTGGGTCTGCTCTGCAAGGACTGCGGACTGTGCTCGATCGAGGACTTGCAGGGTGAAGCCGAGCGCCTGGGCTATGCCGTACTGGTCGCCGAGGGGTCTGCGCTCGTGATGGCGATGATCCAGAGTGGACAGGTCGAGGCGATCGTTGGAGTCAGCTGCTTCTCGGTCCTGGAAAAGGCCTTTCCGCACACCGAGTCAGCCGCCATCCCGAGTGTTGCGATTCCGTTGCTGCAGGATGACTGCAAGAATGTCAATGTCGACCTCGACTGGGTCTGGAACGTGATCCATCTGAGCAGCGAGGACCGGACGCGTCGGCTCGACCTGGACCAGCTGAAGTCAGAGGTCTCGACCTGGTTCGAGCCCACCGCGCTGGCGGCGCTGATCGGCGATGACCAGACCAGCCTGCGCCTGGCCACCGATTGGCTGGGCCGAGCGGGCAAGCGCTGGCGGCCTTTTCTGGCGGCGTGCTGCTACAAGGCCTTGGCCGAGGACCCGGATGCGTCGTTGCCCGATGACCTGCAGCAGATCTGTGTCGCAGTGGAGTGCTTTCACAAGGCGTCACTGATCCATGACGACATCGAGGACGACGACGACCAGCGGTACGGCGAAGAGGCGATGCACGTCTCCGAGGGGGTGCCGGTGGCGCTCAATGTCGGTGACCTGCTCGTGGGAGAGGGGTACCGCTTGCTGGCCGAAACGACGCACGGTCGGGAGCTTACCCGGCATGCCGCGGCCGGCCATCGGACCCTCTGTCTGGGACAGGGGGCCGAGCTGGTCTGGGCGCGAGATCCCAGGCCGCTGAGCATCAATCAAGTGCTGGAGATCTATCGCCAGAAAACCGCTCCAGCGTTCGAAGTGGCGCTCCAGCTGGGTGCATTGCGGGCCGGCGCGGGGCCGGAGGTGATGTCGGTGCTGGCTCGCTATAGCGAGGCCTTGGGAATCGCTTACCAGATCCGTGATGACCTGGACGACTTGAGCCACGAGAACGGCCTCGACGACCTGACCCAGCTGCGTCCCACGCTCTTGCTGGCGATTGCTCACGACAAGGCCAGGGGGGCCGAGAAGGCGCTGGTGGCCAGCGCCTGGCGTCGTGAGGCGGTATCCATCGAGGAGCTTCGCCGACTGATGGACCGACAGGGGGTCGAGTCGCGCGCTAACGAACTGCTGGAGAGCTTCAAGCGGGAGGCGGTCGTTTCCCTCAACGAGCTGAAGCACGCGAGCCTCAAGGGTCTCCTGCGGCGTGTGATCGGCAAGATCTTCCAGCTAGAGGTGAAGGGGTGGTGCAGTGAGTTTGAGGCTCGAAATGCTGCAGGTCGCGCGCCTGGCGCCCAGGCTGCTGGAGGAATCCAGCCTGCTGGTCACACAGTTCGTTCGAAGCCAGCAGACTGACGACGGCGGCTTCCGCGACCGAGCGGGCAACAGCGACCTCTACTATACGGTGTTCGGTCTCGAGGCCTTGGCCGCACTCCAGACGCAGCCCGCCGTCTCTCCTCGGGCCTACCTGGAGTGCTTTGGCGTCGGTGAAGGGCTCGACCTGACACATCTGTGCTGCCTGGCGCGCTGCTGGGCAGCCATCGGTAACCCGCCCGCTGGACTGGACGATAGCATCCTCTCGCATCGACGAGCGGACGGTGGGTTTGGCACGCTCTATCGCTGCTTCCTCGCAGTCGGGGCGCTGCAGGATCTGGGGTGTGAGCTGCTCGGGCTGTCGATCGATTCTTATCGGGCCTCGGATGGGGGGTACGCGGATCGGCCCGGCATGCCTGTCGGACTGACCCCCTCGACCAGCGCCGCCGCCACGCTACTGCGTCAGTTCGGTGTCGCTACCGACCCCGGCCTGGCCGATTGGCTGCTGGCGCGGCTGCATCCCGAAGGAGGGTTCTTCGCCGCGCCGCAGGCGCCGATACCGGATATGCTGTCGACGGCGGTGGCCCTCCACGCGCTGGGTGCCCTACAGTTCGATCCAGCACCGATTCGGGAGGCCTGCCTGGACTTCATCGACACGCTCTGGAGCAGCCGTGGGGCATTTTGCGGCAGCTGGCAGGATGACACCTTCGATGTCGAGTACACCTACTACGGACTGCTCGCTCTGGGGCACTTGAGCCTGTGAGAGGGCGACTGGCGTAGTTTGTTGTACGCCCTGCCTAGTCGCGGGTCTGCGCGCCGACGACCATCGCGCCGGCGATCAGGACGATGTTCTTGAGGATGTACTGGCCTTCCATCGTCGGGACCAGAATCCCGCTCTGCATCGTCGTGTCCGGCAGAACGACGAAGGG
>CAZANL010000517.1:0-4063 GCA_964486115.1 uncultured Planctomycetota bacterium | reverse complement strand
GCGTCGCGCAGGCCGTCGCCGAGGAAGTTCATGCTGAACAGGGTGATGCCGAGGGCCGACGCCGGGAAGACCAGCAGCCACCAAGCTCCGGCGAGCATTGAACTCACGCCGCTGTTGGTCAGAGCACCCCAGGAGTCGAGTGCCTGCCCGCCCCATTCGACCTGCAGGCCGATGAAGGCGAGGAACGACTCCTGCAGGATCACCGACGGAATGGTCAGCGTGGTGTACACCGCGATCACACCCAAGGTGTTGGGGATCAGGTGCCGGCTGATGATCCACATCGGGCTGCCGCCGGCGGCGCGGGCTGCCTCGATGTACTCCTTCTCTTTGAGCGAGAGTACTTGGCCCCGGACGATGCGTGCCGTCGTCAGCCACTGCACGGCCCCCAGCGCCATGAACAAGACGATGATGTTGCGGCCGAAGGTGACCATCAGGATGATCACCAGAAACATGTAGGGGATGCCGCAGAGGATGTCGACGATGCGCATCATCACGCCGTCCACGCGGCCGCCGGCGTAGCCCGAGACCGAGCCGTAGAGCACGCCGATCAGCAGCGAGACGATCGTTGCCACCACCCCGACCAGGAAGGAGATGCGGCCGCCGAAGATCACCCGTGAGAGCACGTCACGGCCGAGGTCGTCCTGTCCCAGGTGGTGTTTGTGGGTGAACGGCTCGCCGTTGCGCCGAACCTCGTTGACCAGCTTGCCGTCCACGTCATAGGCGGCGACCCGTTTGTCGTTGCGCTTCAGATCGTGGATCGTCTGGCCCTTCAGCGTGAACGTCACGACCTCGGGGTTCTGGGACATCTCCACGCGCTGCAGCAGCACCGTGCGCCGCTTGCGCCAGCCCTTCGGCGGCCCGAGGAGCGGCACGAGCACCTTGGGCAGAGGCTGGCTCTTTTCGATCAGCAGCTCGGTGAAGACCTGGGGTTCCTGGCCCTTGACGTTGTAGGTGAACCGGTTCAGCGTGCCCGCGACCGAGACCTGGTCCACCGACATCTTCCTCGTCTTGATCTTCTTGACCTTACCGCTCTTGGAGGCGACCTCGACCAGGACGTCGGCGCTGATGAAGGCGCGAATCTGGAGCTTGAACGTTCGCTCACCGGTGATGCGCAGCCGCGTCGGTGGGTAGATCGTCTGCTCGCCATCTTGCAGCAGCAAGCGCTCTGGTGAGGTGAAGTGCTCCGTGCCGGGAGGCGTGTAGCCGTAGTGGGTCTCCTGATAGGTCGGATCGATCGGCACGATCCAGCGCGCCGTCATCGCGCTGATGCCGATCAGCAGCGTGACGATCCCGCCCAGCATTGCCATGCGGTTCTTGATCAGCCTGCTGAAGGCGTCTTGCCAGAGGCTGCGGCCCTTCATCAACTGGACCTCGGTGTTATCGTCGGGGCGCTCCGCGAAAAGATCGGTCATGCGTGGCCGACCCTCGGGTCGAGCACGGCGTACAGCACGTCGACGATCATGTTCATGATGATCAGCAGCGTGCCGAAGACCACGACCAGCCCCAGCACCAGGCTGTAGTCCCGGTTGATTGCGCTGTCGACGAAGAAGAAGCCCAGACCTTGAATCACGAAGATCTTCTCCACGACCAGGCTGCCGGTCATGATCTGGGCCGTCGCCGGGCCAAGGTAGGAGACCACGGGCACCATCGCGCCGCGCAGGGCGTGGCGAATCACCACCATCTGCTCGCTGAGTCCCTTGGCGCGCGCGGTCTTGATGAACTCCTGGTGGATGATCTCGAGCATCCCGGTCCGGGTCAGTCGGCTGATTCGCGCCATGAACGGCAGCGCCAAGGTGATCGAGGGAAGCACCATGTCCCAGTAGGTGTCCCAGCCGGACACGCGGAACCAGCCCAGGTTGAAGGCAAACACCAGCACCAGCAAAGGGCCGACGACAAAGGTCGGTGTCGAGATGCCGATCATCGCCAGCGACATCGTCGAGTAGTCGAACAGCGTGTTCTGCTTGATCGCGGCGATCGCGCCGCTGAGCACGCCGAAAAACAGCGCCAGAGCCATCGCGGTCAGGCCGAGATGGATCGAAACGATCAGTGCCGGCCCGACGATGTCGTTGACCGTGCGGTCCTTGTACTTGGTCGAGGGGCCCAGGTCGCCCTGGCACAGGCCGCCCAGGTAGTAGCCGAACTGCACCACCAGATGCTTGTCGAGGTGGTACTTGGCCTCCAGGTTGGCCTGGATCACCGGATCCCTGCCCTTCTCGTCGGAGAACGGATCACCCGGCGCCGCTCGCATCAGAAAGAAAGAGAGCGTGATCAGGATCAGCAGAACCAGTGGTAGGAACAGCAGGCGCTGCAGCAGGAAGCGTAGCACAGGACGGCTGGCCTAGTCGTCTTCCAGCTGTTTGATGTACATGAACTGGAAGGGGTGCAGATCGCGGATGTTCTCTTCCCAGCCGCCGACGATCGGCGCCAGGAAGCCCTGGTTGACATAGTGGTAGATCGGCAGGATCGGCATCTCCTCGAGCAGCAGCTTCTCTGCACTTCTGAACAGTTCCATCCGCTCCTTCGGATCGCCGGTGACCGCTGCCTTGGCGATCCACTTGTCATACTGCGGCTTGAACCAGCCGGTGCTGTTGTTGCCGCCGTCTCGGACCCACATGTCCATGAATGTGTTGGGGTCGGCGTAGTCGCCGATCCAGCCGCGCCGGGCCACCTGGTATCCCAGGGTCTTGACCATGTCCAGGTAGACCTTCCACTCGCTGTTGCGCAGCTTGACCTGCACGCCGAGCGCGGTCTTCCACATGTTCTGGACCGTCTCGGCCACCTTCTTGTGCGACTCGCTGGTGTTGAACAGCAGCTCGATCGTCGGCAGGCCCTGGCCCTTGGGGTAGCCGGCCTGCTTGAGCAGTTCGAGCGCCTTGCCTGGGTTGTATTTCTCGGCGGTGTAGCCCTTGTAGCCCGGCATGCCGGGGGGCACGAAGCCGTAGGCCGGCATCTGGCCACCCTTGAGCACGTCCCGGCAGATTCGCACCCGGTCGATCGCCAGGTAGAAGGCCTTGCGCACTCGCACGTCGTCGAACGGTTTTTCGGTGACGTTGAACGAGTAGTAGTAACAGCCCAGGTATGACTGCACGAAGTACTCGGGGTGCTTTTTGGCCTCGTCGATCCGGGGTGCCGGCACCGAGCGGATCCAGTGCACCTCCTGTGCCAGGTACTTGGTCATCGCCGTGTTCTGATCGTCGATCGGCAAGGCGGTGATCTTGGTCAAGTAGACCCGCTTGGCGTTCCAGTACCTCGGGTTGGGCTTGAAGATGACGTGCTTGCGGATGACGTGGTCGGCCAGGATATAGGGCCCGTTGCAGACCATCCGGTCGGGGAGGGTCCAGGAGGTCTTGTCCTTGATCGCCTTGCGGATAGTCGCCATGTGAACCGGCATCAGTGTTTCGAAGTAGGTCAACTCGAGGAAGAACGGCGTCGGCCCCTTGAGCGTGACCTCGAGGATCCGCTCGCTGATCGCCGCGACCCCGACCTGCTTGAAGTCGTGGATCTTCTTGCCTTCCCACTTTTTCGAGTTGCGCTTGTTGTAGCCCTCGGCGTTCTTGATGTAGTAGAGCTGGTAGGCGTAGTCAGAGGCCGTTTCGGGCTCGAGCACACGCTTCCAGGACTCGACGAAGTCCTGGGTGGTCAGTGGGTCGCCGTTGGACCAGGTCAGCCCGGTGCGCAGGTGGAATCGATAGGTCAACTTGTCGGGTGAAATGGCCCAGGCTTCGGCCATACCGGGCATCGGCGCCAGTGTCTTGGGGTGCGGCGTCGTCAATCCCTCGAACAGGCCGGTGGCTAGCGTGTGTTCGGGGACGCCGGTCATGATATGGGGGTCTAGGGTCTTCGGTTCCGAGCCGTTGTTGAAGATCAACTCCTGATCGTCAGCGAGCTCGGACGCCTTCGGAGCCTCGACGCTCCAGCCCTTGGGAGAGATCACCCGCCAGCCCTTGGGTACCCAGGAGTCGGAGGCCAGGGCCGTGGTGGTGATTGCCAGAGTGGTCAGTACGCAGCAAGCTAAATAGTTCGGGCGCATCAGATTCTCCCTGAGCGGATGTTTTGGAGTGAG
>CAZANL010000516.1:2834-4071 GCA_964486115.1 uncultured Planctomycetota bacterium | reverse complement strand
ACGTGGCGCTGGCGTTTCGAGCAGGCCCATGCGGAGAGCAATCCCGCGGCAATGTTCTACAACGATTTCTGGGGCCAGGTGTTCCGCTGGGTCGGCATTCCACAGGAGCGACCGGGCCTGCGCATCATCCTGCCGCGCAAGACGTTCGATGTCGGGAGGCCGGCGGTGGTGGGGCTGCAGCTGCTGGACCGCTCGCTGGCGCCCATCAAGGACGCGAAGCCGCGGCTGCTGCTCCGCGCTGACGGTGCAAAGCAGGCGCGGGAGCTGCCACTGGTTCTCGGAGACGCCAAGCGCGGACGCTACGAGGCCAGTCTGACTGGACTGCAGACCGGCAGCTATCAGCTGAACGCAACCGTCGAGGTCACAGGTGAGGGCAAGCTCGCCGACCGCGACATCCTGGTGATACGCGAGCCTTCCCGGGAGCTCGAGCGCACCGCGCGTGACGGCGGGATGCTGGCCGCATTGGGCAAGAGCGGAGGCGGCGTGTACACCGAGATTCAGGGCGCCGAGGGCGTCCTGCAGCGCATCTCCAGCCTGCAGTACCGCGAGAAACGTCGCTTTCGTCGTGTGGGCAAGTCCCCCCTCTGGGATGCGTGGAGCCTGCTGGCGCTGCTGGTGGGGCTGTGGACCTTCGAGTGGTACTGGAGAAGAAAGGCCGGCTTGCTATGAAGACGATTCGCATCAGCGCCTCCAAGCAGCCGCTCAGCCGGACCTACACATCGCTGATCGCGCTCTATCGGCGCAGCGCATACCTGCGGCAGTTCAGCATGCTGACCCTGGCCTGCAGCGGCGCGCTGCTGGCCGCGCTGGTCACGGACTACTTCTTCTGGTTCACCCCGGAAGTACGGATGGTCGGCTGGAGCTGCACCACGCTCGCCTTTCTGGTCGCGCTGGTCCTGCTCGTACGCCACGTGCGGGCGGCGCCCATCGATCGGCGCGTGGCCTACCTGATCGACCGCGTTCATCCCGAGCTGCACGGTGTACTCGTCGCCGGCATTCAGTTTGCCCAGCGAGATCCCTCCGACTGGGAGGGCGCCTCGCGAACCTTGCTGTTGCGAACGGTCAAGCAGGCCGAGGAGATCACCGAGCGGGTCGACCTGCGTCCTGCGATACTCCGTGAGTTCGGTGGCGTCAAGCTGCGCAAGCTCGCCACTGCGGCGGCGGTCGCCGTGGGGCTGCTCGTGCTGCTGGTGGCCAGCTGGGCGCCGTTCCGGATCCACACGCTGCGCGTCGGGCT